>DATHUB010000192.1:0-5903 GCA_035462695.1 Coriobacteriia bacterium
GGAGCTCGTCGAGGCCGATCTCATCGCTGTGCGACAGAATCACGATCCGCTCGATCGTGTTCTCCAGCTCCCGGATGTTGCCCGGCCACTGGTACTCGGCGAGTGCTTTCATCGCTTCGCTTGAGAGGCGTTTGCTGCCGGCGTTGTACTTGTCGAGGAAGTGGGCGACCAGAAGTGGAACGTCCGACGGCCTCTGCCTGAGTGGCGGCAGCGTGACCGGCACGACGTTGAGCCGATAGAAGAGATCCTCTCGGAAGGTCCCGTCGGCGATAAGCTGCTGGAGGTCCCTGTTGGTCGCCGCGACGACTCGTACGTCGACATCGATCGATCGGGTACCTCCCAGACGCTCGAACTGACGCTCCTGGAGGACTCTCAGAAGCTTGATCTGAGTCGCCATCGAGATGTCGCCGATCTCGTCTAGGAACAGAGTGCCGCCGTTTGCCATCTCGAATCGGCCCGGCTTGGCATTGACGGCGCCGGTGAACGCGCCCTTTTCGTAGCCGAACAGCTCGCTTTCGAGCAGGGTCTCAGGCAGTGCGCCCGCCGAAATCGACACGAACGGTTTGTTCGCTCGTCCGGACAGGTTGTGGACCGCTCGTGCGATCAGCTCCTTGCCGGTGCCCGACTCGCCGTAGATCATCACGGTTGCGCTCGTCGGCGAGACCTTGTGCACGGTCTCAAGCACGCCGAGCATACGGGGGTCCGAGGCCACGATGCCCTGTACGTCGTACTCTCTGTCGATCTCCTCGCGCAACCGCTCGACTTCCGCGGCGAGGTCGCGATATTGCAGCGCCTTCTCGATGGCGAGCTTCAGTTCCTCGAGGTCGAACGGCTTGGTGAGGTACTCACTCGCTCCCGCCTTCATCGCCTCGACCGCCTGAGCGACATTGCCGTGGGCCGTCAGCATGATGATGGGGAACGACTGTCCCTTTCGCCTGATCGTGCGCAAGACTTCCATGCCGTCGGGTGCCGGCATGCGGTGGTCGAGGATCATAATGTCGGGCTCCTGATCCGACACGCCAGCAAGCGCCTGCTTGCCGTCAGCGGCCTCCACCACCTCGAAACCCTCGGAGGAGAGGGCCTGGCCGAGCACCCATCTCATGTTCTTCTCATCGTCCACGATCAGGACGCGCTTGCTCATTACGGCTCCTTAGCCCTCGATTGCCGCGGGGAGCGACACGGTGAATGTCGTTCCATCAGGCGAACTACTGACTTCGATATGCCCGTCATGCTCGTCGATGATGCGATGCACGATGGTCAACCCCAGACCCGTTCCGTCGGAGCGTTTCGTGAAGAACGGGTCGAATATCTTCGAAAGGTCGTTCGGAGCGATGCCTGGCCCAGTGTCGGCCACCATAACCTCCACGTAGTCGCCGTCGCTCTTCGTAGTGATGGTGATGTTCCCGCCCTCGTCGTCCATTGCCTGAACAGCGTTGGTGACGAGGTTGAGAAACACCTGCTTGAGCTGGTCGGGGTCGGCGATCACGGGAGGGATGTCGGACGTGAGCTCTTCCAGGATGTAGACGTTGGCCTGCCTCGCGAAACGGCTCGTGAACAGTACGACGTCTTGGAGCACGTCGTTGACGTCGGTGTGAACCAGCGTGGGCTTGCTGGGACGGCCGAAGTCCAGGAGCGCCTTTATCACGCGGTCAAGGCGGTCTATCTCCTGCTTGATGACCGATGCGGCGTCTTGAATGCGTTGCCTGTCGCAGTTCGCATCCTCAAGCAACTGAACGCTCGCCCGAATCACGCCGAGAGGATTGCGCACTTCGTGAGCGACACCAGCCGTGAGCTCACCCATCGCCGCGAGGCGATCGGCGCGGATAAGCTGCTCGGTCAGCGCACGGATGTCTGAGACGTCTTCGAGCGTCACGACCGCGCCAAGAACGCTGCCGCCGACGGCCCGCATTCTCGATGTCGAGGACTGAACATGGACCTCTCGGCCATTCGGCGTGATGAGCGTGGTCTCCCTGAGGGCAAGGGGGATCCGGCCGGAGAGCACCTTGGCGACATCCCCAGAGATCCCGCCATCGTCTCTGAAAAGCGAGGAGATCGGTTTCGGGACCATCTCGAACTCAGACATCGCGAGCATTCGCTCAGCGGCAGGATTCGCCGTCGCTACGGAACCATCAGGTCCGACGGTGAGAACACCGGAGGTGATCGATCGCAGGATCGAGGAGGTGTAATCCTGCACGTTGATGAGCTGGATAGCGCGCTCCTCGAGCTTGCGGTAGGCCTCCTCAAGTTGCAGGGACACTTGGCGCAGGTCCCGGGTCTTGTTCTCCTCAAGGTCACGCAAGGCCCCGAAGAGGAGACCGACAGCGAAGTACGAGATGATCTCGAGCGCGTTGTCGAAACCCATGTCGAACACGCCGTTCAGCGAGACCTGGGCGTGAATGGCGAAGGGGACCGTCGCGGCGCAGGCGGTGAGGACTCCGCCCCGCTTTCCGAAGACGAACGCGGCGTAGACGATCGGAATGAAATACATGCGCCGGTAGAGCAGGTGCAGGTACTCGTTCCCGATCGTCGTCGTGAAGAGATGCATCGCCGTGATGGTCAGCAGCATCAGTACGATGATGGCTACCGCCCTGCCCGACTTCGCACGGTCGGCAGGTGGATCGATCGGGGGACTCGCGGCAGTGGCCGGTGGAGACGGCAGCCCGATTCGCTCGGGTGTCATCTCCGGCGCCTCGCCCAGCTGGGCTCGATCCCGAGCTCCTCGCGGTACTTGGCGACGGTCCGGCGCGCAACGGTGACACCCTCCGCGGAGAGAAGCTCGGCGAGCTTCTGGTCCGAGAGCGGCTTGGCGATGTCTTCTTCCTTCACAAGCTCGCGCAGACGTTGCTTGATGCTCGTAGCGGCCACGTCCATGCCGGTCGACGTCCGGTAGCCGCCGCTGAAGAAGTGCTTTAGCTCAAACAGACCGTACGGAGTCGCCATGTACTTGCCGGTCACGCCCCTCGAGACCGTCGAAAGGTGCACCCCAAGCTCCACGGCGACGTCTTCGAGCCGCAGCGGTCTCAGCGGGCCGGTTCCGTCCTCGAAGAAGTCGCGCTGCACCTCGAGGATGATCTCGGTGATCCGGCTGACCGTGTCTTTGCGTCGATCCACGTTACGAATGAAGCTCTCGGCGGAGCGAATCTTGTCCTTCAAGTACTTGCGTGTGTCGTCGTCGGCGGAAGAACCGCTCTTGAGCATGGACCTGTAGCGCGGGCTCACGCGGAGCGTTGGCAGCGCTTCGTTGTTGGGGATGATCAGCCACTCCTCGTCGAAGCGGCGCAGTGTCACGTCCGGCACGATATAGCCGGGCGAAGGCCCAGGCGAGAACGCGCCCGCGGGTCGCGGGTTCAGTACCTTGAGTATCTCGACGAGTCTGCGGACTTCGTTCTCGTCTATGCGCAGGGCGCGGGCGACTTTCCTGTAGTGGTTGGCCGCGATGTCGTCGAGATGCTCGCTGATGATGCGTGTGAGCATCGGCTCTTCGATGCCGAGAAACTCCATCTGCAGGCACAGCGCCTCGGCGAGGTTCTGCGCCCCCACGCCGGGTGGATCGAGCTGCTGAACGGCTCGCAGCCCGGCCTCGGCAGCCTCTGAGGTTACGCCGGCTAGACGGGCGATCTCCGATAGCGATCCGACGAAGAAGCCGTCAGCATCGAGGGAGCCCACGACGGCGCGCGCTGCATGATCCACCTCGTCCGCCACGTCGAGAAGCGACAGCTGATCGAGAAGGTAGTCGTCGAAAGACTGGATCCCGCCCACGAACTCTTCGGTATTTGCCTGCTCGGCGTTGGGGTCACGAGGAGCGGTCTGCTCCATCGAGTCGAGGTCTTCGTACATCTCGAGCCACTCGTCCCAGGAACGCTCCTCATCGCGAACGTCCTCAGGCGACTCCTCGCCCTCGAGTGGCTCCAGCTCAGTCTCATCGACCTCGATCACCGGATTCTCGAGCATCTCGACCTCGATGAGCTGCTGGAGGTCGGCGATTGGCATCGCAAGAATGCTTAGCCCCTGGTAGACCTGAGGCGATAGCGTCATCTTCTGACGCAGTTCCGGGCGTTGCTGGAGTTCCATGGCACCCCCCAGGGGTACTCACAAAGCCCCGCCGGGACGGCGGAGCACTGCAAAAAGTATACCACCGGCGGGCGGCTCTACCTCGCCTAATCCTGAGGTGGAAGCATCGGTGCCGGATTCCGTTCTGGGAGCTGAACGACCGCGATTGCCGCGACCACCAATGCGCCGCCAATCAGTTGAAGAGGCGTGAGGGCCTCACCGAATAGTGCGAATGCCCCTATACCCGCAATCACCGGCTCCACTGTGGACGTAACCGTCGCGTTGGTAGGTGCGATGTACCGAAGTGCGGCCAAGAACGCGGTGAACGGAATGATGGTGCTCACCACAGCGACAAAGAGGACAGCGAACGCGGTCTGCGCTTCACCGAAGACACCGAGTACACTCGCCGGACCGAGCACCGCCAGCCAAAACACCGATGCGAAGCCGAGCCCGAAGACAAGCGTCTTGAAGGGGCTGAAGCGAGTTGCGGCCCAGCTGCCCATCAGCGAGTACGTCGCGAAGAAGACTGCTGAGGCGAGGCCCCAGGCGACGCCCGCGGGAGATACCACCATCCCCTGCCCGCCGATGGCGCCAACCACGAGCGCGCAACCGGTGACTGACAAGGCGACGCCAAGAGGCAGCGTCCAAGTGAGCTTGTGCTTGAGGAACACCACGCTAACGACAAGGACGAGTACGGGCGCGAGATACTCCAGCAGAATCGCCGTAGCCACGTTGGTGAGTGAGATGGTCTTGAAGTACGTGTAGTGAACTCCCGCCATGCCGAGGATCCCGAACACGGCGAAGAAGGGCAGCTCGCGCACTGAGACTCTGAGAGCGTCGCGCCGCGTCACGGCGAGGTACGCGAGAAGGATCAGGAATGCCGATAGCGCTCGGCCGCCGGAAAGGGCCGTCGGCTCAAGTGCGATTCCAAGTGGCGGAATCGGCCAACCCGCATTCTCGGAAGAAGCGGTCGTGAAGAGCCACTTCGCCGTGAGTCCACCGGTTGCCCAGCAGGCGGCGGCGAGCAGCGCTAGGCCATAACCCTTGAGACGACGCCGGTCACGCAAGGCCGGCATCCGACTCCTTCGCGGTCTTCTCCACCTGGTACTCGTCGTACGGTTCAAGGTGAACGATCGCATCGACCACTTGGGGGAACTCCTCGACCAGCATTCGCTCCACATCTTCGGCGATGCGGTGACCGTCCGATACCGTACGGCTCTCATCGACCTGAACATGGAGGTCGACGTAGACCTCGGCAGCCGAACCGCGCGTACGCACGTGATGACAGCCGAGAACTCCTTTGGTCGCCATGACCGCAGAGCAGATGTCCTTGGGATCTATACGGGCTGTGTCGGAGAGCGTGGCGCTGGCCTGCTTGAAGACTCCCCAAGCCGTGTAGATGATTGCAACGGCTACCAGCAGCGCGACGATCGGATCCGCCTTGGCGAACTCCGGGTGGCCGGTAGCCTCACCGATCCATACGATCGCGAGCGAGATCATGACGCCAACGCTGACGAGGACGTCCGATGCGGTATGGCTCGCATCGGCAATCAGTACTTCGCTGCCAAGACGCTTGCCGACGCGTCTTTCCCAGGTCGTGATGAAGAGGTTCACGCCAAGGGTCACTATCATGACGCCGAACGCGATCGCGTTGACTCGCGTGGGAAGAGCAGCTGTGGTCAGTTGTTCGATAGTAGTGGAACCGATGCGGTATGCGGCGAAGACGAGCATTGCAGCGATGCCTGCCGAGGCATAGGTCTCGTACTTGTAGTGGCCGTAGGGGTGGTCGCGATCGGCCGGTCGAGCGGCGAGCGACATCCCTACGAGGCCGACGATGTTGCTCGTGCCGTCGA
>DATHUB010000193.1:0-10534 GCA_035462695.1 Coriobacteriia bacterium
AGACCGTCGGGATGGGGGTGGCCTAGGTGGCGAAGAAGAGCGCGACCCCGAGAATGTCATCATGGCGCCAGTTCAAAGCGATTCTTCGCAAAGACATCGTCATGGAGCTGCGTACAAAAGAGATGCTCACCTCGATGGGCCTCTACGCTCTACTCGTGCTTCTCATCTACTACCTCGCGCTCTCACAGGCAGGCTCGGCGTTCGAGGTCGGATACATCGGTGCAGGGCTGCTCTGGCTGGCGATCGTGTTTACGTCACTTCTGGGGCTCAACCGTTCGCTCGTGCACGAGAAGGATCAGGGCTGTCTCGACGCGCTGCTGCTGTCGCCCATCGACCGACCGGTGATCTTCTTCGGCAAAGCAGTGGGTAACCTGCTGTTTCTGCTCCTCGTAGAGGTCATCGTGGTGCCCATGTTCTACTTCCTGTTCCTGCTCGGAGTCGACATGGCCGGACCCGTGTGGATGGTCGTGTTGGCCCTGCTGGTGGGGTCAATCGGCATCGCCGGAATGGGCACGATGCTCGCTACTATGTCGGTGAACACGAAGGGCAAGGACTTCATCCTCGCCGTTCTGTTCATTCCGATCATGTTTCCGCTGCTCTACGCGGTAATCGGCGCCACTACCGGAGCCATAATGGGCGACGCGGTGTTCGCCAGTGGGTGGACTGAGGTCTACTGGCAGTCCATGGGGCTCGCAGCAGGCTACGATGCGATAATGCTGCTCGCCGCCTACGGTCTATACGAGTTCATCATCGGCGCCTAGAACAGGCGCTTCGACTAGGACAGGAGGCATGCCGGTGGACGCAGCCATACAGAAGAGCTCGTTCCTCGGGTTGTCGAAGAACGCGTGGATGTACTTGCTACTTGCCGTCGGGGCCGTACTTACGGTGACCGACTTCATCCTTGCGTTCTTCTACGCGCCCGTGGTTCTCGGCGGCGGAGTGGGTGGCACCGCGGTGATCAATGGGGTCGCCGTGAGCAACCAGTTGCTCTTCAGCCAGAAGATCTTCTACTTCCACGTACCGGTTGCGATCTCGAGCTTCCTGATCTTCTTCTTCACCGCGTATTACGGGATCAGATTCCTGATGACGAAGGACAAGAAGTACGACACGAAAGCCAAGATCGCTACCGAGGTGACGCTGCTGTTCGTCCTCCTGACGCTCATCACCGGCGACCTGTGGACCCGCTTTGAGTGGGGCGCTTGGTGGGTGTGGGAGCCGCGCCTGACTACGTACTTCATAATGACGTTGCTCGTTATCGCGTACTTCGTCCTCCGCAACTCGATAGAGGACGAGGAGCGCCGAGCGACCTACGCGGCCGTCTTCGGAATCATTGCCTTTCTCGACGCTCCGATCTCATTCGCGATCACCCGTCTCATTCCGAGTTCGGTGCATCCCGTCGTGCTACGCAGCGGCGGTGGCCTCACCGGCGTGCAGCTGGCGGCATTCCTTATCGGTCTGTTCGGAATGTTGATGATCGCCTGGGTCGTATTCCAGTTCCGCGAGCGCGAAGAATTCGTCAGCGAGCGTCTCGAGGCGGTCAAGGCCGCTCTCGAAGGCTAAGTCCCGAAAGGACGAGATCATGGACCCCGTACTTCAGGATATCTACAGAACCGTGCTCGGCTCGGCACCGTACGTGCTCGCCGCCTACGTGCTGTTGTGGGCCGGACTCATGGGCTATATCGCCCTCGGCATCCGCCGGGTGAGTAGGCTCGAGAAGCAGATGTCGGTGCTCGAGGATTCGTTGGCTCGTCGGGGCGCATAGTCCCGACCGCTCGGAGCCGTATACTGATAGGACAGTCCCGGCAACTGGCGTAAGGATCCCGCATCGTGGAGCAGGCTTCGTCCGTATTCTTCTGGTTTGCGTTCGCGCTGTATATCGGCGCGACGGTCCTCTACGCGTATCAGTTCGTCCTTCGACGTCCGAAGGTGGCCTGGTGGGCGCGCTTTCTGACAGGAGCAGGCTTCATCTGCCAAACGGCGTCGATCGGGGCGGCATCCATCGCCGCTGATGGCACGATCTTCTCCGGTAGGAACCAGCTCATGTTGGCGTCTTGGGCGCTCGTGCTGCTCTACTTCGTTCTCGAACATGTCCTGCGCATCCGTGCGTACGGTGCGTTCCTGATACCCGTCGCTGTGATAGCTATGGCTGTGTCCGTCCTGAGCGGAGGGTCGGCTGCCGGGTACAACCCGACGCCCGAACAACTCTTCCTCGTCAGCGGGTACGGCATCGCTCTGCACGTCGGGCTCATCGTGTTTGCAAACGCCGGCTTCGCCTTCGGGGCCGTGTCCGCCGGCCTCTATCTCTACCAGAGCGCGCAGCTCAAGAATCGCAAGAGCAGCAAGGTGAGCCGCCGGCTGCCTTCCCTTGCGACACTCCAGAACGTGACGCGTCGCTCGATAGCGCTGGCCTACCCCGTCTACACGGCGGGCCTCACCCTCGGGATCATCCGCGCCATCCAGACGGATGTGGACGGCTGGTTCGCCGACCCCCGCGTCATGATGGCGGGCCTCGTGTGGCTCACCTACACCGCCTACCTGGTGATCGTCTATCGGCGGGACGTTTCCAGCCGAATCGCCTCGTGGGTCGCGGTCTTCGGTCTCGCGCTCGTGGTCGTGCTTGCGATTCTGGCACGCACGGTCGAGACCGGCTTCCATATCTTCGGCATCTAGGGCGGAGACATGGCTGAAACGACTAAGCGCCACTTTCCGGCCTATCTCGACCTCAATCAGCGGCTGGCCGTCGTGGTGGGCGAGGGGGCGGCTGCCGAGAAGCGCGTCCGTCAGCTGGTGCGCTACGGCGCTGATGTCGTAGTCGTCACGCCACAACCGTCCGAGGCCCTGATTCAGGCGGAGGCCGACGGGCAGATCACGATGGAGCAGCGCTCCTATGTGCGCGGAGACCTCGCCGGCGCTTTCGTCGCGCTCTGCGTGACGGACGACTCCGAAGTGCGCAGGGCCGTCTTCGACGAGGCGGAGTCGCTCGGCTGCCTTGTGAACGTCGCCGGCTCTCCCGAGTACTGCAGCTTCGTGCTCCCTAGCATCATTCACCGTGACTCGCTTCAGATCGCCATCTCGACCGGGGGCGCTGCCCCGGAGGTCGCAAGGCGCCTGCGGCAGCAGCTCGACTCCGAGATCGGCCGTGAATGGGGCGCTTGGGTCACGCTGCTGACCGGGCTGAGAAGCCTCGTACTGACCGAGCCCGAGGACATCGAGCTGCAGCGGCGCGCGCTTGAGATCGCGGTGCGCGAGGAGACATTCGAGCGGTTGTCGCTCGGCGACACGCTCACCGTCCCGCTCATGTTCGACAAAGCGCGCCAAGAGCGCGATGCTGCCGAAGCGGAGGCTGCCGAGGCTGAAGCCGAGCCCGATGTTGTCGACGAGACAGAGCCTGAGGAGGGCGAGTGAGTCTACCCAAGGTAGCATCCGACCACGGTTTCGCCGTCATCACCGGCGGCAGCAGCGGGATGGGTCTCGCCACGGCGAAGCTTCTCGCGGCACGCGGCATGGAAGTAGCCCTCGTCGCCCGCACGCCCGAGAAGCTCGAGTCCGCCCGGTCCGAGATCCTCGCATCGACGCCCGGTGCCCGCGTCTCGATCTACTCGGCGGACCTTTCGGACTGGAGTCAGACCAGCGCCGCGTTCGAGAGCATCTTCGCCGACCACGGCGTTCCCGACGTTCTCGTCAACTCGGCGGGCGTCATCTATCCCGGTGAGTTCACGTCGATGCCGCTCGAGCATTTCGAGATCAACGTGAGCTGCGGCTACTGGAGCGTCGTCTACCCCTGCCGGGCAGTCGCCGGCATGATGGCGAAGCGGGGGAGCGGGCACATCATCAATGTCTCCTCGGTCGCCGGTTACCTGGGCATCTACGGCTACACGGGGTACTCCTCGGCGAAGTTCGCCGTCGTCGGATTCTCTGAGGCCCTGCGCTTCGAGATGCGGCCTGAGGGCGTCATCGTCTCGTGCGTGTGTCCGCCGGACACCGACACGCCGGCGCTCACGTTCGAGCACACGTTGCGCCCGCGCGAGACCGACGTCATAGCGGGCAACATCAAGCCGATTCCGGCCGAGAAGGTCGCCGAGGCGATCGTGCGCAGCATCGGGCGCGACAAGTTCATGGTCATCCCGGACGCGCTCTCCGCGTTCTACTTCCGCCTCAAGGGCCTGCTGCCAGAAGTCTTCTATCTCATCGTGGATGGCGACGTGGCGAAGGCGCGCAAACAGAAGGCTGCGGGCGAGCCTGCTGCGGAGGATGCGTCGGCCTGAGGCAGGATTTGCTTAAGCAGTCTTTCGGCAGGGCTTTTGCTACCCCTTTGCCGAGGGGTTCGCAGCTAGCGTGAACTGCGCTTCCGATGGTAGAATTCCTTCGTTCAGGCAGAAGCGTTGGTGCGTTGCATAGCTTTGAGTGAAACCGCCCTCGCCGGGCCTGCTTGCCTGAACAACAACGCACCGCTCCGGCGAGGGCGTACCTATGTCCAGCGGCGCCCGTCTCCCGGTTGGGGACGAGCGCAAACGATAACGTGGTGAGGCGAGACAGACCGCATGCATTTGACGCTTGTGGGACTCAGCCACAAGACCGCACCGGTCGAGATTCGAGAGAAGCTCACCTTCCCGGCCCAGCGCCAGGAGGATGCGCTCTCTCGCCTTGCTGATTCCGAAGCCGTCTCAGAGGCCGTCATCCTCTCGACCTGCAACCGCACCGAGATCTATGCGGTGACCTCCACCGGCTTCGACGGGCCTGAGGCGATCATCGATTTCATGGCCGACTACCACGACCTCGATCGCCACGAGCTCGTGCGCTACCTCTACATCTCCGAGGGCGAGGCCGTGGTCAAGCACCTCTTCCGCGTCGTCGCGTCACTCGACTCGATGGTGCTCGGCGAGGCGCAGATCCTCGGCCAGGTCAAAGAGGCCTACGACCACTCCTTCTCGCATCAAGCGAGCGGGCGGGTCTTCAACAAGCTGTTCCGCCAGAGCTTCGAGGTCGGTAAGCGTGTGCGCACCGAGACCGAGATCGGCGAGAACGCCGTCTCCATCTCGTATGCCGCGATCGAGCTCGCCAAGAAGGTCTTCGACAAGCTCGAAGGTCGCACGGTACTCATCCTCGGCGCCGGCAAGATGAGCGAACTCACCGCCAAGCATCTCGTCTGCAACGGCGTCGAGCGGGTGCTCGTCGCCAACCGCACCTACGAGCGCGCCGAAGAACTGGCCTCCAAGTTCGGGGGCGAGGCGATCCGTTATGACGACCTGTTCACGCGCATGCGTGAGGCGGACATAGTCATCTCGTCCACCGCCGCCACCCACTACGTCATCACGCGGGACAAAGTAGCCCAAGCCGCGCGACACCGTCGCGACCCGCTCTTTCTCATCGACATCGCTGTTCCGCGGGATATCGATCCCGCCTGTGCGAGCGTCGACGACGTCTTCCTCTACGACATCGACGACCTCAACGGTGTTGTGTCATCAAACCTCGAGGAGCGTATGGTCGAGGCACGGCGCGCCGAGGTGATCATCGAAGAGGAGATGGCGGAGTTCGAGCGCTGGATCGAGTCGATGGAGGTCGTTCCGACCGTAGCCGCCATACGCGCGAAGGCCGAACAGGTCCGCACCGAGGAGCTCGAGAAGGCGCTCAAGCGTCTCGGTACGCTCTCGGACAAAGAGATGCAGACGGTCGAGGCGCTCAGCTGCGCTATCGTGAACAAGATGCTGCACGGACCCACCGCGCGCCTCAAGGAGGTGGCCACGGAGAAGCGTGGCTACAACTACATCGAAGCGGCGCGGTTCCTTTACGGGCTCGACAGCAATCCCGAGGGGAAGAACCCGCACTTCGGCATCCTTAAGAACATACTCGGCAGGGGAGACAAGTCCCAGGCCAAGCAGAACAAAGAGATGGGAGACACGGTTGGCTACTAGCCGCGAGAGGCTCGTCATCGGAACGCGGGGCAGCAAGCTCGCCCTTTGGCAGTCCGAGTACATCAGGGGCCTCGTCGAGGAGCTCACCGGTCTGCCGGTCGAACTCAAGATAATCAAGACCACCGGGGACAAGATCCTCGACGTTCCGCTGGCCAAGGTGGGCGGGAAGGGTCTGTTCACCAAGGAGATCGAGGTCGAGCTCGAGGCCGGTACGGTCGACCTCGCCGTTCACTCGATGAAGGACGTCCCGACCGAGCTGCCAGAGGGCCTTGCGATCTGCATGATGCCTCCGCGGGTCGATCCGCGTGACGTCATCGTGTCGGGAGCCGGCTACAACCTCGAGACGCTGCCCGAGGGCGCGCGTCTGGGAACGAGCTCGCTTCGTCGCCGCAGCCAGGTGGTCGCCTTGCGCCCCGACCTAGACATCGTCGACGTCCGCGGCAACCTCGACACTCGCATGCGAAAGGCTGAGACCGGTGAGGTCGACGCCGTCATCCTCGCCGCGGCCGGCATCACTCGGCTGGGCTGGGAAGACCGCATCACGCACTACATCGACACCGAGCAGATGGTCTCGGCCGTCGGCCAGGGCGCGATCGGCGTCGAGATTCGCGAGAACGACGAGTTCATGCTCGACGTGTGCGCGAAGCTTTCGCACGCCGAAACCCTGTGCTGCGTCTCGGCCGAGCGCGTCGTCATGAACAAGCTCGAGGGCGGCTGTCAGGTGCCCATCGGCGCCTACGCCCGTATCGAGGGCGACAAGCTCGTGATGGATGCCTTCGTGGGATCGGTCGACGGAAAGACGATCTTGCGTCACCAGCTTGAGGGCGACCCCTCCGAGCCTACCGCGCTCGGCGAGCAGATGGTTGCCGCGCTTCTCGAGATGGGTGCACACGAGATCCTCGCCGCTGTCCGCGCCGCGAACGACGTCGACGACCTGCTCAAGACCTAAGATGCCGAGCGGCGCATCGGACACGAGCGTCACTCCTGCCGATAAGCCCCTTGAAGGGCTCTGTGTCGTCGTCACGCGAACCCGCGAGCAGTCCGGCGCGCTCGTCGAGCCCCTCGAGGCCCTCGGCGCGGAAGTTCTCGCGTTCCCGGTCATCGAGGTCGTCGATCCTCAAGACACAAGACCCCTCGACGAGGCGATTCGCCACCTGAGCGAGTACGACTGGCTGGTCCTCACTTCGACCAACGGAGTGGACCGGTTCTTCGCGCGACTCTCGGAACTGGGTGAGCCAGGTGCAGACCTCGTCGAACTCCTGTCGGCGGTTCGCGTGGCCGCCGTGGGCAGCGCCACCGCGGGCCATCTACGCCTTCAGGGCATCGAGCCGGATGTGGTACCCGTCAACTTCCGGGCCGAAGGGCTCGTCGATGCGCTGCGGGAGACGGGGATGGCACCCGGTTCCCGCGTGCTCATTCCTCGCGCCGCGGAAGCGCGTGAGGTGCTCCCGGAGCAGCTGGCAGCGATGGGGGCGCGGGTCGACGCGGTGGACGTGTATCGCCTCGCGCCGGTCGAGCCCGATCTCGGTGTCCTCGCCCGACTGAACGCAGGTTCGATCGACGTGGTGACGTTCGCGAGCGGGGCGACTGCCCGGCACTTCGTCGACATCGTCAAGGCAGCAGGCCTCGACCCCGCTGCGATCTTCTCGGCATGCAAGATCGCGAGTGTCGGGCCCGTTACCACGGCCGGCATCCACGAGCTCGGTTTCGAGGTGGATATCGAGGCTCCGACGTCGACAATGCAGTCGCTCGTCGAGGAGATCGTCGGCCGCTTCGGCGGTGAGGTTTCGGGAAGCAAGCGCTGAGTGCCGCACGCGTTGACTTCGGGGCCGTAGCTTGTCATCATATCGTCTGCTCTGCAGCCAGTTCTCGGGTGGCAGAACACTGAATGTGGGGACGTGGCTCAGTTGGGAGAGCGCTGCCTTCGCACGGCAGAGGTCGGCGGTTCGAATCCGCTCGTCTCCACCAAAGGTTAGAATGTCGGGGCGGCAGCGCGGATGCGCAGGCCGCCCTGGCTGTTGTACGGTAAGGCACACCTAGGGAAGGACCAACCTTGTTCGAGTGGATCATGACGAACGGTCAGCTTGTCGCCTTCTTCGCCCAGCTTGTCTACTGGATTGGCATGCTGGTCATCCTCTTCTACGCCGTGTGGCAGTTCAAGCGCTGGGTGAACTTCCAGCTCGGTACCGGCCGCAGCGGGAAGCTTCGCGATGCCGGGAAGAAGGACGAGGTTTCCGTCGAGGAGTTCGTCGACTAGGACCTCCGCCTCAGAAGCGCGCATATCGCTAGTGCCCGCATTCCTTTCGAGGAGGCTTTCGATGCACTTCCCCCAATACCGGCCGCGCCGTCTTCGCGCGAATGCGACCATTCGCTCCATGGTGCGGGAGACCACGCTGTCTCCTACCGACCTCATCTATCCCATCTTCGTGAAGCCGGGCAGCGGCAAGCGTGATGAGATCAGCTCGATGCCGGGCCAGTTCCAGCTCAGCATCGACATGCTGCCGGCTGAGATCGACGAGCTGAAGTCACTCGGCATTCCGGCGGTGATCATCTTCGGTTTGCCGGCGAGCAAGGACGCGGTAGGGTCCGAGGCCTACGATCCGGAAGGCATCGTTCAGCGGGCGATCAGGGCGATCAAGGCGCACGATCCCGAGTTCTACGTCATCACCGACGTCTGCATGTGCGAGTACACCGATCACGGTCATTGCGGCATCCTCGACGACACCGGCTGCGTCATCAACGACGTGACTCTCGAGCTGCTCGCGAAGGAGGCCGTGACGCACGCCGAAGCCGGGGCCGACATGGTCGCCCCGAGCGACATGATGGATGGCCGAGTGGCCGCGATCCGCGCCGCGCTCGACGCCGACGGCTTCGAGAACGTGCCGATCATGGCCTACTCGGTCAAGTACGCGAGCGGCTACTACGGTCCGTTCCGGGATGCGGCGGACAGCGCCCCGGCGTTCGGCGACCGTAGCGGGTACCAGATGGATCCGGCGAATGCCGAGGAGGGCATCCGTGAGGCGGCCCTCGACATCGAAGAGGGTGCCGACTTCGTGATGGTTAAGCCTGCCCTCGCGTACATGGACATGATTCGTCGCGTGAAGGACGAATTCGGCTACCCGACCGCGGCTTACAACGTCTCGGGCGAGTACGCGATGGTGAAGGCAGCCGCCGCCAATGGCTGGATCGATGAGAGGCGTGTCGTTCTCGAGACGTTGCTCGGCTTCAAGCGGGCCGGGGCCGATCTCATCCTCACCTACCACGCGAAAGACGCTGCTCGCTGGCTCGCCGAGTAGGACCACGCAGACAATCCCGGATAGTCGCCTTATCGGCAGGATATTCGCTGCTCTTTGCGCGCCTGTAGTATTACCGGAAAGGTAAGGATTCATGGCTGAGAACGTGGGCAATTCCGATGCGCGTCCGGACCTTGAGCTCGAGGCTGAGTTCGGCGAGGACGAAGGCACGTTGACCGAGCAGGACATCGCAGATGCCCAAGCGGGCTGCGGTGAAGTGGGACTGCGTATTCCTGTCGGTGGAGGGCACCCTGGTGGCCCTCCTTCGCAAGGGCTTGGCGCTTCGTCGGGGCACCCGGGTGGCCCTGCCGGGCATCCGGCAGGCGTCCCGATGAGTGGGGGACATCCAGCTGGGGTTCCCGGGGGACCGGGCGATACCCAGCGCCAGGGCGGAGCGCGCTCTGTCGGTTTCCGGCCCGGCGGCGGGCCCCAGGCCATCGCCTACCAGGAGCGCACGGGAGTCAAGGCACCGCGTATCATCGCTTGGGAGATCACCAGGTCTTGCAACCTCTCCTGCGCGCACTGCCGCGCGGCCGCTGAGTTCGGGCACTACCACGGCGAGCTTTCCCTCGACGAGATCAAGTCCGTCATCGATGACATCGTCACTATCAGCAACCCGATCATCATCCTGACCGGCGGCGAGCCGCTGATGCGCCCGGACATCTGGGACATCATCGACTACTGCCACGAGAAGGGCGCGATGCCGGTCATCGGTACCAACGCGACGATGATCACCGATGACATCGCCGCGAAGATGGCCGAGCACAAGATCCCGCGCATCAGCGTTTCGATCGACTTCCCGACTGCCGAGGAGCACGACCGCTTCCGCGGTCAGGAGGGCTGCTTCGATCTCTCGATCGAAGGGATCAAGATCGCCAAGCGCCACGGTGTTGGCGTTCAGATCAACACCACGGTCACCACCGAGAACGCGAACAAGATCGACGAGATCCACGACCTCGCCGAGTCTCTCGGCATCGACGCGTTCCACATCTTCATGCTCGTGCCGACCGGTCGTGGAAGCGACATGCTCGACAAGGAGCTTCCGCCGGAGGAGTACGAGCGCGTTCTCACGTGGGCGTATCACCGCCAGAAGACCAGCTCGCTGCATTTCAAGCCCACCGATTCGCCGCACTACTACCGCATCATCCGGCAGCTGGCGAAGGCGGAAGGCAAGAAGGTCACGCGCGAGGAGTACGGCTTGGACGCCATGACGCGTGGGTGTCTCGGCGGCATCACCTTCTCCTTCATCAGCCATACGGGTGACGTGCAGCCCTGCGGCTACTTTGATATGCAGCTCGGCAACGTGAAGGAGCAGCCGTTCTCGCAGAT
>DATHUB010000194.1:0-3250 GCA_035462695.1 Coriobacteriia bacterium
GTCGTTCTACTTCGTCGACTTCTACGGGAACGGCGAGAACTTCAACGAGGGGATCCTCACCCTCATGACCGGCGCATTCTTCTTGCAGCTGATCTTCTTCTCGCTCGGCGCGCTGGTTGCGGGGACGGCTAAGAAGCCGAAGCGGGCACCGGGCAGGGCGACGACGATCATGCTGTTGGCGTTCATCCTGTACTACACCGTGAACCTGAACGAGAACCTCGGCTTCTTGAAGTACTTCACGCCGTTCAAGTATTTCGACGCCGCGATGGTGATGAAGGACGGGCTCGACCCGCTGTTCATATCGCTTTCGGTGATCATCGTCATCGCCGCGGTGTTTGGGACGTATCGTTTCTACGCCGCACGAGATCTGAGCATTTAGCGAGCAACGGAGCGCCGACACGCTTCTGAGTGGCAGATAATGGGATTCTTAATCCCGCGATTCGCACTGATCGGCCGGGGCTCACAAGCCCCGGCCTTTTGCTATGATGGGGAGCCGTTCTTCAAGCGGGCGTGGCGGAACTGGCAGACGCGCTGGATTTAGGTTCCAGTGGGGAAACTCGTGGAGGTTCAAGTCCTCTCGCCCGCACCACACAGACACGATGCCGGTCCGCACCGGCATGACATCGAAAGGACGAACATCCGTGCTTAACACCTCAGTCGAGCGCCTCGAAGGCTCGAAGGTCAAGCTGACGGTCACGGTGCCCTCCGAGGACGTCGATCGCACCGTAGACGCGACTTACAAGTCTCTCGGCAAGAAGTATCGCTTCCCCGGCTTCCGGCCGGGCAAGGCGCCCCGTCCGATCCTGGAACAGCAGCTTGGCCGCGACTACATCCTCGGCGAAGCCACTGAGACGATCGTCAACGAGAGCTACTCCAAAGCGCTCGACCTCGAGCAGCTTCGTCCGATCGAGTCGCCCGAGATCGAAGGGCTCGACGTCGTCGTGCCGGGCGAGGAGTACACGTACGAGGCCGAGATCGAAGTGCGCCCCGAACTCGAGCTCTCAGACTACGAGGGTTTCGAGATCGCGCTGCCCACTCGCGAGGCGACGCACGATGAGATCGACGCGCAGCTCGAGGTGGCCCGCGAGCGCTTCGCCTCGCTGGAGCCCGTAGAGGATCGGGGCATCGACCCGAGCGACTACGTGTTGCTGTCGTTCAAGGGCACCGTCGACGGCGAGGGCTACGAAGGCAACGAAGTCGACAAGTATCTCTACGAGATGGGTCACGGCCTCATGCCCGCCGAGTTCGACAGCGGCATCGTTGGCGCCAAGCCGGGCGAAGAGCGCCACGTAGAGTTCGAGATTCCCGAGACTTCGTCGAATCCCGAGTACGTGGGCAAGACAGCAGGCTTCGACATCACGATCCACGAGATCAAGGCAAAGGTCCTTCCCGAGGTCGACGACGAGTTCGCCACGAACGTGGGCGGCTTCGACTCGGCTGAGGAGATGATCGCGGATCTGAAGAACCGCATCGACCTGCAGAAGGGGAGCGCTCACGATCGTCTGCGCGAGCAGAAGGCCCGCGAGGCACTTGCCGAGAAGCTGCAGGGCGAGGTGCCCGAGGCGATGACCGTCTCGCGCCAGCAGACCATGATGCGCGACTTCCTCAACATGCTCGAGAGCCGCGAGATGCCGATCGACCAGTACCTGGCGGCGTCCGGCATCGACATGGACACGCTGGAAGCGGATATCAAGGCGCAGGCGATCCAGTCGATCCGCGAGGAGCTTGCCCTCGAGGCACTCTTCCGCGCGAAGGGCATGGAGGTCGTGGACGAGGACATCGACGCGGAACTCCGTGAGATCGCGTCGTCGACCGAGACGAGCCCCGAGGATGCGCGGAAGCGGTGGGAAGAGCTGGGGCTGATGGCGGTCATTCGCGAGCAGATCATGCATCGCAAGGCCATCAACTGGTTGCTCGACAACATCACCGTCACCGAGTTGGCCGAGGAAACCGAGACTGAGTCGCCTTCCGAGGGTACGAAGAAGTCCGCCCCTAAGAAGGCGGCCAAGAGCCGGAAGAAGAAGGCAGAAGCGGAACCGGCCGAGGCTGAGCCCGAGTCTACCGAAGCAGAAGTAGCAGAGACGGAGGAGTAGGCACATGATTCCGGACGCCAACGCGCTTGTCCCGATCGTCGTCGAGCAGACCTCACGCGGTGAGCGCAGCTTCGACATCTACTCCCGCCTGCTCAACGAACGTGTCATCTTTCTCGGAACCGAGATCGATGACCACATCGCAAACCTACTGATCGCCCAGCTCATCCACCTGGAGAGCGCTGATCCGGAGAAGGACATCAATCTCTACGTCAACTCGCCGGGTGGGTCGGTGACCGCAGGTCTTGCGATCTATGACACCATGCAGTTCATCAAGTGCGATGTCTCGACGATCTGCGTCGGCCAGTGCGCCTCGATGGCCGCCGTTCTGTTGGCTGCCGGAGCTGCAGGCAAGCGCTACGCGCTGCCACATTCCCGTGTGCTGATCCATCAGCCGTGGGGCGGCACCCAGGGCCAGGTCACCGACATCGAGATCCAGGCGAAGGAGATGCTCAGGATGCGGGCGCAGCTCGACGACATTCTGGCCCTTCATACCGGACAGCCCTGCGAGAAGATCCACCTCGACACCGAGCGCGACAACATCATGATCGCCGCCGAAGCCAAGGACTACGGGCTCGTCGACGAAGTGCTCGGCAGCCGCAAGGTCAAGGAAGGCTAGTCACGTGCCATCTACCACTGACGGTCCCGAGCAGCTGAAATGCTCGTTCTGCGGTAAGAGCCAGCGGCACGTCCGCAAGCTCATCGCGGGACCGGGCGTCTACATCTGCGACGAGTGCATCGAACTCTGCAACGACATCGTCGAAGACGAGTTGTCGGAGGAGTCTGCCGAGCGACCCCTGCTCGAGGACCTGCCGACTCCCGCCGAGATCTATGACGCGCTCAACGGCTACGTCGTCGGTCAGGAACGGGCCAAGAAGGTCCTCTCGGTAGCCGTCTACAACCACTACAAGCGCGTCACCCTGCCTCCAAGCGTGCATGACGACGAGGTCGAACTCGCCAAGAGCAACATCCTGCTCCTCGGTCCCACCGGTTGCGGCAAGACGCTGCTCGCCCAGACTCTCGCACGCGTGCTGCGTGTGCCGTTCGCGATCGCCGATGCGACCGCGCTTACCGAGGCCGGATATGTCGGCGAAGACGTCGAGAACATCCTGCTGAAGCTGATCACGGCAGCTGACTTCGACACGAAGCGCGCCGAGGTC
>DATHUB010000195.1:0-11427 GCA_035462695.1 Coriobacteriia bacterium
CTTCGATAAGCCCTCACCTCGTCAACCGGCGCGCAGCGAGTGCTTGCGCGTGTAAGCAGCCGGTCCTGGCGCTTATTCGTACCGACATTCTCGTGATGGCAGCCCCCCTTCCGAGTCGATCTCAGCCCCTCGATTGTACCAGCGGGCCACGACGAGCCGGGTAACGGAAAGGTAGCGCCGGCGCTAGCCGAGCTCGGACTTCACGACTGTCACCAGACGATCCACAACATCCTGCGCGAGGTCTTCGTTGGCCGCCTCGGCCATTACGCGTACGAGCGGCTCCGTTCCAGAGGCGCGAACAAGTACGCGCCCGCTGTCCCCCAACCGCTCCTCGGCGCTTCTGATCGCCTCGCCGATCGCCGCGCTCACGGCAAGTGCCGCTTTGTCCGCGACCGGGACGTTAACCAGCACCTGCGGGTACCGCGTCATGACCCTGACCAGCTCGGAGAGGGGTTTGCGCTCCCGCTTGACGGTACAGGCGACCTGTAGCGCGGTTACGAGGCCATCGCCGGTGGTGTTGTGCTCAAGGAAGATGATGTGGCCGGACTGCTCTCCGCCGAGTGTCGCGCCCATGGCCTGCATCTGCTCGAGAACGTAGCGGTCGCCGACCCTGGTCTTGAGGACCGTGATCCCGCGTTCGGTCATCGCAACCTCAAACCCTAGATTCGCCATGACCGTGGAAACGACGATTTTGTGAGGGAGTCGGCCCTCTGCGGCGAGACGCACGGCACACATCGCCATGATCTGATCGCCGTCGACCTCCGCTCCGTTCTCGTCGACGGCAAGCATCCTGTCCGCATCGCCGTCGTGGGCGATGCCGAAGTCGAATCCTCCGCTGCGAACGAGCTCCATCAGAGGGCCGAGATGCGTTGAGCCGCAACCGACGTTGATGTCCATTCCGTCCCAGTCACAGTTCACCGCGACCACGTCGGCGCCGAGCCTACGCATGGCCTCGGGGGTAGTGACGCTGGCAGCGCCGTGACCACAGTCCACTGCGATCCTCAAGCCGGACAGATCGCAACCGATCGTGTTGACCGCGTGAGCTATGTATCGCTCAACGGCATCGCCGATCTGTGAGCAGCCGCCTATGCCGGCCCCGATCGGACGTCCGGTTCGGGTGTTGGAGTTGCAGTAGTCCTCGATCTCGTCCTCGAGATCATCGGGAAGCTTAAAGCCTTCGCGACTGAAGAGCTTGATGCCGTTGTACTCCGGAGCGTTGTGGCTGGCGGAGATGACCACGCCGCCGTCGGCACCGAGGTCGCGGACGAGAAAGGAGACCGCGGGGGTCGGCACGACTCCTGCGATCAGTGCGTCCGCGCCGCTCGAGGTGATGCCGGCCACGATCGCGGACTCGAGCATGTTCCCGCTCCGCCGAGTGTCGCGGCCGACCACGATCCGTCCTCGCTTGCCCCGTTCCGCCAGGAAGTGGCCCGCAGCTTCGCCAAGCCGGAACGCGAGTTCCGGCGTGAGCTCGGTGTTCGCAACTCCCCGCACACCATCAGTCCCAAAGAGACGAGCGCCCATCGACACAACCTTCCTGGAGACAGAACGGGGCCCGCCGCAATCGGCGAGCCCCGGTTCGGTGCCTATCTACGCGGCCTGCGTTAGCGCTTGGAGAACTGCGGCTTCTTGCGGGCCTTCTTGAGACCGTACTTCTTGCGCTCGACCATACGAGGGTCGCGGCGAAGCAGGCCTGCACGCTTGAGCTCCGGACGGTACTCATCCCCGGCCTCGAGCAGTGCACGTGCGATTCCGTGACGGAGGGCGCCGGCCTGGCCGGACACACCGCCACCGACGATGGTCGCGATGACGTCGAAGCGACCGACGGTCTCGGTCACCTTGAACGGCGTGGTCGCGAAGGAAACGAGAGCCTCGCGGCCGAAGTACTCGGGAGCGGGCTTCTTGTTGACGGTCATCTCACCGGTACCCGGCGTGAGACGCACGCGGGCGACCGCGTTCTTGCGGCGGCCGGTGCCGAGGTAAACAGCCTTGTTCTCAGCCATGCTTACGCCTCCAGGGTGATCTGACGCGGCTTCTGGGCCTCATGCGGATGCTCCGGCCCGGCGTAGACCTTGAGCTTGCGGTTCATGGCGCGGCCGAGAGTGTTCTTCGGCAGCATTCCCTTGATGGCCTTCTCGAGGATACGCTCGGGATGCTTCGCCAGCATGCGCTGGAACGAAACCTCCTTGAGCCCACCGGGATAACCGCTGTGGGAGTAGTACATCTTGGTGTTCGCCTTGTTGCCGGTCAGGCGGACCTTCTCGGCGTTGATGATGACTACGAAGTCACCTGTGTCGACATGCGGCGTATAGACCGGCTTGCGCTTGCCCTTGAGAATCTGGGCGACTTCGCTTGCAAGGCGGCCAACCACCATGTCCGTGGCGTCGATGAGCAGCCATTCCCGCTCGATTTCGCCCGGCTTGGCGTGGTAGGTCTTCAACGGATCCTCCAACTGATGAACGGTTCTTTGTTCGTGTCACGGGGCGTTGGAAACGAACCCTGCCATTCTATCCGCGTGATGGTAGAGCGTCAAACAGGACACGCATCCGGGCGTATCCACGTATCCCCAGAAGCAACATACCCGCTAGAGCCATACTCCGTCGGGATAGCGGACGCGCCAGAAGGTGAGTCCTCGCGCGGGAGCGGTCTGGCCCGCCGCGTCACGGGAGCGGGCGGCCAGGACCTCGCCCACCCAATCGCAGTCCCGGCGGCCTGCACCGACCTCGACCAGCGTGCCGACGATAACGCGGACCATCGAATGCAGGAACGCATTGCCTACCACGCGTACTGTGAGACATTCCTCGCCCAAGTGCTCCTCCTCGGCGAAGTCGATCGCCTCCACCCTCCGAACCGTGCGCTGGCCGACGGCCGACTCGGTCACGCAGAAGCTTCGGAAGTCGTGCTCGCCGACGAGCAAGGCGGCGCACGTCTGCATCGCGCTCACATCGAGTTCGCTCGGAACGTGCCAAGCGTAGTGGCTGAGGAAGAGCGGCGGGACGCGGCCGGCTACGATCCGATAGCGGTACTCGCGCTCCACAGCATCGAAGCGCGCCGAGAAACCCTGATGGGCCTTGCGCACCCGCTTGATCACGATGCCGTCGCCGGTTAGCGCATTCAGCGATCGGCGCAGCCGCGCTTCGTCTCCTAACTCCACACCCGGGTGGAAGCTGACGACCTGGCCGAGTGCGTGGACACCGGAGTCGGTTCGGCCGGCTCCCGTGGTCTCGACGTCCCTTCGCAGCAGAGTCCCGAGTGCAGTCTCAAGCCGCCCTTGAACGGTATCGAGACCCGGCTGACGCGCGAAGCCGGCGAACTGTGCGCCGTCGTAGGCGACTGTGAGAGCGATGCTGTGCGATTCAGACATGGCGCAATTGTAGACGAGCCTTGTCTTCGGGCTCGCAGCCCAACGCTAGAGCACCAGGGCGATCGTGAGGGCCGAGCCAAGGCCAACAACGAGCACGATCCAGTCCGTCGACCGCATCACCGGCTGGCGAAGCCGGGTGCGCCCCTGCCCACGGTAGCAACGCGACTCCATCGCGATCGCCAAGTCGTCGGCGCGCCTGAAGAGGCGGACGAAGAGCGGGACGAGCACGGGCAGCCATGCCTTCGCGCGAGTCACGGGCCCCCCGGTGTCGAAGCGGGCGCCGCGCGCGGACTGAGCGACGACGATCCGCTCGGCCTCCTCGGCGGTCGTTGGCATGAACCGCAGGGCGATCGACATCATCATTGCGGCGTCGTCCACCGGGAACCGTAAGACCGCGAGCGGTCGCATCATCTGGGCCAGCCCGTCGGTGAGCGCGACGGGTGATGTGGTCAGCGTTACGAGCGAGGTGCCGAAGACCAGGAGCAGGATCCTCACCGAGAAGAACAGCCCGCGCTGCAGGCCGGCGGCGTCGATGGCGAGCGGCCCCAGCTGAACGAGCGTTTCGGAAGCTTGCGCCGGGAAGAGCGAGTTCACGACGAGAGTGAAGGCGAGCAACCACGCGATGGGCCGGATCCCTCGTGCCGCCAGGCCAACAGGGACGCGTGAGACCGTCACTCCGATGGCGGCCATGATCCCCACCACAGCCAACCCGAGCCAGGTGTCGACTGCGAACAGCGCGATAGTGAAGGCGGCCGTGACCCCGATCTTCACGCGCGCGTCGAGCCGGTGCATGGGCGAGTCGAGCTGAACGTACTGTCCGAACGGAACGGGGACGGCCACCTAGACCCCTCCCCCGACGAGCATGCGTGCCGCTTCGTCGGGATCCAGCGTGTAGCGCGAGAAGCGGTGTCCCGCGTCCGCGGCGATTCGCTGGACCTCGAGCACTTCGGGTGCACGGAGGCCGTGCGCCGAGAAGATCTCCGGGGATTGGATGGCGGCCGCTGCAGGCCCGGCCCAACCTACCTCTCCGGCATCGAGAATCATCAGGTAATCCGCCTCGCCGAGGAACTCCTCGGCGGCATGCGAGACCACGACGACCCCGGCACGCTCGCGCTGCGCGAGCAGCAGGCGCTTCACGGCAGCCCTTCCCGTCGCATCGAGGCCTGCGGTCGGCTCGTCGGCGAGCAGGTAGCTCGGCGCCATGGACAGGACCCCGGCGATTGCCGCACGTCGCGCCTCGCCACCGGAGAGCGAGAAGGGAGATCGCGCCCCATAAGCCACGGGATCCAAGCCCACTTCAGACAGCGCGTCACGGGCACTCGTCTGGGCTTCCTCGGGCGTGAGGCCGAGGTTCTTGGGACCGAACGCGACATCGTCGAGCAGCGTGTCTGCGAAGAGCTGCGCCTCAGGGTCCTGGAACACGAGCCCCACGCTCCCCCGCGCGGTATCCAGCGTGAGCGGCCGGCCGTCTATCGCGACTGAGCCCCGTTGCGCCTGCAGCAGCCCGGCCGCAACCTTCAGCAGTGTCGACTTTCCGGACCCCGTGGAGCCGAGCACGAGCGTGAGACTGCCCCGCTGCACTTCGAGAGTCACGCCGACAAGCGCGGGGACCTCGAAGGGTCGCCCTGCGCCGTAGGCATAGCTGGCCGAGTCGAGAATCAGGCCCAAAGCGAGCTCCCGATCGACTCGGCGTCCATCGCCCGTACGGGTATCGGCCGGCCAAGGGCGCGAAGTCGCTCGGCAAGCACGCCCCCCGGAGGCATCTCGAGTCCCCACGCGCCGAATTCGGTCCGCCGATGGAGCAGCTCCTCCGGCGTGCCTTGGAAGACGATTCGACCAGCATCGATGACCGCGACGCGGTCGGCACGCACCGCCTCGGCGACGTCATGCGTGACGAGCAGCACGGCATGCCCGCTCGCGCGGAGACGGGCCAGCACCTCGGTGACTTCGCGCTTGCCTTGCGAGTCGATCATCGAGGTCGGCTCGTCGAGCACCAGGTACCGGGGGTTCATGGCGAGCGCGCCCGCGATGGCGAGGCGCTGCTTCTGACCGCCCGAGAGAAGATGCGGCTCGCGTCGTTCCAGGCCGGTCAGACCGACATCGGCGATGGCGCTGTCGACCCGAAGCCTGATCTCGGCGCGCGGCATCCCGAGGTTCTCCGGTCCGAAGGCAACGTCGTCTTCCACCGCGGGAGCCACGATCTGGTCGTCGGGGTGCTGAAAGACCATCCCTACGCGTTCGCGAATCGGTAGACCGAGAGAGTCGTCGCTCGTGTCCATACCATCCACGAGGACGCGCCCCGCATCCGGCACGAGCAGTCCGTTCGTGAGCCGGGCGAGCGTGGACTTCCCGGAGCCGTTCGCCCCGAGCACCGCGAGCATCTGGCCGGACGAAATCACCAGGTCGACGTCGACGAGCGCCCGGACCCCGGCTGGGCTGCCCGGATAGCTGAAGCTGACTTCTTGGAACTGAATCACAAGGGGTCCTCAGATCGGGAGAACAAAAGAGGGCCTCCGTTAGGAGACCCTCTCATGGTATCGCCTTAACGCCCGGCGTGGGCGCGGCGAGCTATCGCTAGTCGCAGAGCTCCATGATCACCATCGGAGCGCCGTCGCCCTTGCGGGGGCCCAGCTTCAGGATGCGGGTGTATCCACCCTGGCGTCCCTCGAAGCGTTCGGCTTCCGAGAAGATCTTCGCTATGAGCTCCTTGTCGCCGATCGCGGCAATCGCGAGGCGGCGGGAGTGGACATCGCCCTTCTTGGCCCACGTGATCGTCTTGTCGACGAGGGAGCGGACCTCCTTGGCGCGAGTCTCGGTCGTCTTGATGCGGTTGTGAGCAAGCAGTGCACCGGCGAGACTCTTGAGCATCGCCTTTGTGTGCGACGCGTCGGTGCCGAGCTTGCGGCCCTTCTTGAGGTGTCTCATCTGTCTAGGCTTCCTTCAGCTACTGCTTCAGCCCGAGGTTCATCTGCTGAAGCTTGTCCTTGACCTCTTCGATCGACTTCGCACCAAAGTTGCGGATGTTGAGCAGGTCCTGCTCGGAGCACTCGGTAAGCTGCCCGATCGTGTTAACGCCCTGGCGCTTGAGGCAGTTGTACGAGCGGACCGAAAGATCCAGCTCCTCGATCGGCGTGTCGAGCACGCTCTCGCTCTCATCCACGGCTGCCGCGAATATGCCCTCTTCGGACATGGTCGTGACGGCCTGATCAACGAAGAGCATCGTGTGCTCGTCGATGATCCTACCTGCGCGAGCCACGGCATCGCCGGGTTCGCTGGCCCCGTTGGTCTCAACCTCGAGGATGAGCTTGTCGTAGTCGGTGCGCTGACCGACACGAGTGTTCTCTACCACGTAGGTGCATCGCGACACGGGCGAGAACAGCGAGTCGACGGTGATGACGCCGATCGGGTCCTCGGGACGCTTGTTACGGTCAGCCGACACGTATCCACGACCGACGCCGATACGAACGCTCATCTCGAGCTTCGCACCCTTGTTCAGGTTCGCGATCACGTGCTCCGGATTCACGAGGTCGAACTCGGCCGGCACCTTGAGGTCCGCGCCGGTAACGACGGCGGGCCCGGTCACGGACAGAGTTGCGACAGCGTCGGCAGCGCCGATGCCGGTCTCGCGGAAAACGAGGCCCTTCACGTTAAGCACAACGTCGGTGACGTCCTCTCGGACACCGTCGATTGAAGCGAACTCGTGCTGAACACCCTCGATACGGATCGAGGTTGCCGCCGCGCCCTGAAGCGAGGACAGCAGCACTCGGCGCATGCAGTTGCCGAGCGTGTAGCCGAAGCCACGCTCAAGTGGCTCAACGACGTACCGCGCAACCCGGTCGTCGATCTGCTCGACCGTGACCTGGGGCCTCATGAACTCTGTCATCAAGCAGCCTCCCTGGCTAAATAGGTCCGGTTACTTCGAGTACAGCTCGACGATAAGCTGCTCGCGAACCGGCGCGTCGATCATCTCGCGCGTCGGAAGCGAAAGGACTTTACCCTGCAGCTTCTCGATGTCGACCTCGAGCCAGCCTGGGACCTCGATCTTCTCTGATGAGATGAGCGACGTCTTGATGACGAGGAGGTCACGCGACTTCTGGCCTACCGACACGAGATCGCCTGGGCGAACTCGGTATGACGGGATGTTGACCCGGCGGCCGTTTACGTTGATGTGGTTGTGGCGCACGATCTGGCGAGCCTCGTCACGCGACTTGGCGAAGCCGAGTCGGTAGACGGCGTTGTCCAGGCGGCTTTCGAGCAGACGGAGGAGGTTCTCACCCGTGATGCCCGGCTGACGGCTGGCAATCTTGTAGTAGCCACGGAACTGCTTCTCCAGCAGGCCGTAGATGCGCTTGGTCTTCTGCTTTTCGCGAAGCTGAACGCGGTACTCGCTGTCGCGAGGGCGCTTCTTCCCGGCCTGACCCGGCGGGTACGGGCGCTTCTCGACTGCACACTTGTCGGAATAGCACCTGTCACCCTTGAGAAAAAGCTTGATCCCTTCGCGGCGGCACCTGCGGCAGTCCGCCCCGGTATAACGTGCCATCTCTACTGGATCCCTTCGGAGTTAGACCCGGCGGCGCTTGCGCGGCCGGCAGCCGTTGTGCGGAACGGGCGTGCAGTCCTGGATGCTCGAGATCTCGAGTCCAGCGGCCTGCAGGGAACGGATCGCGGTCTCGCGACCTGAGCCCGGCCCCTTCACAAACACGGCAACCTTACGCAGCCCGTGCTCCTGTGCCATCTTCGCGGCTGCCTCGGCGGCCAGCTGCGCAGCGAACGGCGTCGACTTACGGGAGCCCTTAAAGCCCACGGTGCCGGCGCTCTGCCAGGAGATCACGTTACCTGTCGGGTCGGTGATGCTCACAATGGTGTTGTTGAACGTGCTCTTGATATGCGCCTGGCCGACAGCGATGTTCTTGCGCTCGCTGCGCTTGAGCCTGGTGCGTACGTTCTTCTTCTTAGCGGCCATGCGTTACTTGCCCTTCTTCTTTGCGCCGATCTGACGACGCGGGCCCTTACGGGTACGCGCGTTGGTGTGAGTGCGCTGACCGCGGACCGGGAGTCCCTTACGGTGACGCAGGCCGCGGTAGCAGCCGATCTCCATCAGACGCTTGATGTTCTGGGCGGTCTCTCGGCGGAGGTCACCCTCGACCTTGAGGCTCTTGTCGATGTACTCGCGCAGACGCACGACCTCTTCTTCGGTGAGGTCGCGTACGCGCGTATCCGGGCTGATCCCGGTGTCGCGCAGAATCTGCTGGCTGGTCGTAAGACCGATGCCGAAGATGTAGGTGAGGCCGATCTCTACCCGCTTTTCACGGGGAAGGTCGACACCTTCAATACGGGCCACGCGATTCCCTCCTAGCCCTGACGCTGCTTGTGGCGCGGGTTATCGCAAATCACGAGTACCCGTCCATGGCGCCGGATCACTTTGCACTTGTCACACATCTTCTTGACCGAAGGACGTACCTTCATTGTCGAATCTTCCTTTCGGCGTTCCAGATCTATTTCGACGCCCAGCCGCAGGCGTAATCTGTCGTCTCTAACACGGCACCGGGAGTGTCCACTAGCGGGGCCGCTTGCGTGCCTTACTTGTAACGGTAGGTGATGCGGCCCCGAGACAGGTCGTACGGAGAAAGCTCTACGACCACCTTGTCTCCAGGCAGAATACGAATGTAGTGCATGCGCATCTTGCCTGAGATGTGCGCGAGAACCTTGTGGCCGTTCTCAAGCTCAACACGGAACATTGCGTTGGGCAGAGGCTCGACCACGGTACCTTCGAGCTCAATGGCGTCGTCTTTCTTCGTCACTCTCTCCTTGCTCTCCCTCAGGGGTCCTGAATCCGCAAGTGGATATACTAACGCAGGCGGAGGATACCCGTCCAGTACTACTTCGATCGCCGCTACTCTACAGTGAGAATCTGCGGTCCTTCTTCGGTGATGGCCACCGTGTGCTCGAAGTGCGCGGACAGCGATCCGTCCACCGTCACAACCGTCCAGCCATCCGGCAGCCCTTCGACCGCTGCCCCTCCGGCGTTGACCATCGGCTCGATGGCGAACACCATCCCCGGCTCCAGTCTCGGGCCCGTCTTCGGCCTGCCGTAGTTCGGGACATTGGGATCCTCGTGCATGGCACGCCCGATCCCGTGGCCCACGTACTCGCGAACCACCGAGAAGCCGGCGGCCTCCGCGACCTTCTGAACCGCGTGTCCGATATCGAACAGCCGGTTCCCTACAGTCGCCGCAGCGATTCCCTCCATGAGGGAGCTCTCCGTGGCGAGCAGGAGCTGCTTCGCCCGCTCCGTTGTCCGACCCACCGGGAACGTTCGGGCGTTATCGCCGTAGTAGCCCTCGAAGACCGCACCGACATCCACCGAAAGGATGTCGCCCTCCTTCAGGCACACCTTCTCAGACGGTATGCCATGAACCACTTGGGAGTTCACAGAGGTGCAGAGCGTCCTCGGATAACCGTGATAGCCGAGAAATGCCGGCGCGGCACCGTCCTCGCGTATGGCGGCTTCGGCGATGCGGTCGAGCTCCTCGGTAGTCACTCCTGGACGTACCGCTTCTCCCACAAGACGCAGAGCCCGGGCGCTAATGCGCCCGGCCTCTCGCATGATGTCTATCTCAGCAGTGGACTTGCGAACGATCACGCTTCGCTTATCCCTCCAGCGCCTGCTTGACGTCTGCCCACACGACGTCGACCGGACGGTCTCCGTCGATCTCGTGCAGCACGCCAGCGCGGCGGTAGTAGTCGATCAGCGGTGCGGTCGAACGCTCGTACACGTCGAGGCGGTTACGTACCGTCGCCTCGTTATCGTCGTCACGCTGAACAAGCTCGCCACCGCAAGCCTCACACGTGGCTCCCTCGGTGACGCTCGTGATCCTGCCGCAGCCGCCGCAGGTGCGGCGCGAGGTGAGGCGCGCCACAATGACCTCAGGATCGACTGTGATGGCCACAGCAGCCTCTATGGACTTGCCGAGCGACACGAGCTCACCGTCGAGGGCCTCCGCCTGAGCGGTCGTGCGAGGGAAGCCGTCAAGTATGAAACCCTTCTCGGTGTCAGGCTCGGCAAGCCGAGTGCTGACAAGTCCGATCACGACCTCATCGGGGACGAGCTCGCCGGCGTCCATGTAGCGTTTCGCCTCGAGGCCGAGCGGGGTTCGGTTCGCAACAGCCGCACGAAGGATGTCGCCCGTCGAGATGTGCGGCACGCCGTACGCCTCGATGATCTTCGCTGCCTGCGTGCCTTTGCCCGCGCCGGGTGCCCCCAGCAAGACGATGTTCATGTCCGCCCCTCTCCCCCGCTCTTAGCGGAAGAATCCTTCGTAGTGACGCATCTTCAACTGGCTCTCGATCTGGGTCATCGTCTCGAGGGCAACGCCCACCATGATGAGGATCGAGGTTCCACCGAACTGCTGCACGAGCTGGTTGTTCGTGGCAAAGAACACCATCTGCGGGATGACCGCGATGATGCCGAGGAACAGCGCGCCGGGCAGAGTAATGCGGTTCAACACGTTCTCCATGTAGCGCACGGTGGCATTGCCTGGACGAACGCCCGGGATGAAGCCGCCGTTCTTGCGCAGGTTGTCAGCCAGGTCGATCGGGTTGAAGACCAGGGCCGTGTAGAAGTAGGTGAAGAAGACGATGAGCAAGAACTCCAGAATCCAGTTGACGGGACCCTTGGAAAGCGAGTTCGCAATCGTGGTCACCGTCGCGGGCGGATTCGGCCACAGCTGCAGAATCTGAGTCGGGAAGAACAGGATCGCCGAGGCGAAGATGATCGGGACAACGTTGGCGCCGTTGATCTTCAACGGAATGTAGGTGCCCGAACCGCCGTACACCCTTCGTCCCACAACGCGCTTAGCGTACTGAACGGGAATGCGACGCTGTGCACGCTCCATGGTGACGATCGCCGCGATAGTGAACAGCACGATCACGATCAGAATCGCGGTGAAGAAGCCCGAGCCGAACTGGATCGACTGGATGATCGCTATCGGGAAGCGGGCCACGATGCTCGCGAAGATCAGCAACGACATGCCGTTGCCGATACCGCGCTGGGTGATGAGTTC
>DATHUB010000196.1:0-16395 GCA_035462695.1 Coriobacteriia bacterium
GGTCGGCCAAATGTGGGTGAGGACAAGTCGGACCACCCCTGCTTCGCGTGCATAGCGTCCCGCCTCGCGCGCGGTGAGGTGCGGAGCAACACCCGAGTACTGATCGGGCAGGGTTGCCTCGGCGATTCCCAGAGAGGCGTCGTTGAGGACGTCTCGCAGCCACGGGCCCGAGGCCGAATCGGCAGTGTACGCGATGGTGCCTCCGTCAGCCTGTGCTCGCAGCGCGAAGGTCGGCTGCGTGTGCTCGACCGCCACGGGCGTGACGACGAGGCCGCCGATGGAGACCGAGGCCTTGTCGCTCAACTCGTGGACGACGAATGCCTCATCGAGCTCTTCCGCGCCTCTGCCCGACAGCAGGCTCTTCAACTGGGAGAAAAGCCCCGGAGGAAGGTAGAGCGGCAGGGCCGGCGCCGGTCCGGTCGGCGCGTAGCGCAGGACAGACTGCATCGCGAAAAGGTCCGCGAAGTGGTCGGGATGGGCGTGGGTGATGAAGATCGCATCGAGCTCGAGGGGATCGAGCACCCTCGTCAGGTTCGCCAAGGCGCCGTTTCCGCAGTCGAACATCACCTTCGAGCCGCCGCCCTCCACGAGGTAGCCCGAGCATGCGTGCCCCGCGGTGGCGTAGCTGGCTGAAGAACCCACCACCGTCAGGCGCACGTGACCTCCTCGGACGTTCCCTTCGACAGTTCGTCGGCGAGCTCGGTGGGTAGCTCCCGGAGCGTCTCCAAGTCCACGCGCTCTGCTCGGCCGACCGGTGCTCCGAACACGATAGAGCCCAGTCGTTCGAACTCCTCGGCATCGCCGGTCGTCGCGAAGACGTGATGCGGCTTTGCCGCCTGCATCGCCAAGTGCCCGCGTCGCTCGAGGGTCTGCGCGACCTCATGCGCGGTCTCCTCGGCGGAGCTGATAAGGCGCACGCGTGGCCCCATTGCCTGCCCGATGGCGGCGGAGAGCAGGGGAAAGTGCGTGCAGCCGAGCACGAGCGTGTCGACGCCGCTGCGTTTGAGCGGGTCGAGATAATCTCGAGCCATCTGGTGGAACGACGGGCGCACGAAGACGTCGGCGCTCGCGGCAAGCAGACCTTCGACCGCTCCCCTGTCGAGGCGCAGACCCTCCTCCACGATGTCGACGAAGCGCGGTGTGGCCGCCGAGAAGACCGTGACCCCCGCGTCCAGCGTGCGGATCGCGCGGCTGTAAGCTCCGGACTCGATCGTTCCCACCGTTCCGATGACTCCGACCCTGCGGTTCCTGGTCGCCATCACGGCCGCCCGGGCACCAGGTTCGATGACCCCGATGACTGGTACGCCGAAGGCCCTCTGCGCCAAGGTCAAGCCGGCCGCCGTGGCGGTGTTGCAGGCGACGACGATGAGCTTCACTCGGCGCGTCTGAAGCCACGCCCCGATCTCCAGGACGAACCTGCGGACTTCGTCGAGATCGCGTGGGCCGTAAGGGCAGCGCGACGTGTCCCCGAAATAGACCAGGGACTCGTTTGGGAGGGCGCGTGCTATCTCGTGGGCGACAGTGAGGCCGCCGAGGCCTGAGTCGAAGATGCCGATGGGCGCTGATTTCATGGATGGAGTATACCGCCCGAAACCCCGTCACCTTGCCATTTCCGGCGTCATCCCGCTCGGACTCGGCTAGGAGCTGACGAGCTCCTCGATGGCTTCCGCGATCCTCTGCACCGGAAGGATCTGCTCGGCGGCGCCGATCTCGATCGCGACCTTCGGCATGCCGAAGACGGTGCAACTCGCCTCGTCTTGAGCGATGGTTGCAGCGCCGGCGTTCCGCATCAGCTTGAGCCCCTCGGCCCCGTCCGCGCCCATCCCGGTGAGGATGACGCCAACCGCCCCGGCGCCGTGCGAGCGCGCTATCGACTCGAACAAGGAGTCGGCGCTCGGGATGTAGAGCTGACCAGCGGCGGGGTCCCTGAAGCGCATCTGGCTGCCCTCTAAGACGAGGTTGGCGCCCGTCGGCGCGAAGTAGGCGACACCCGGCTCGGGAACCACTCCGGGTTCGGCGGCCCGGACCGTGATGCCGCAGCCGGCGTCCAGCCAACTGACCAGGCCTGGGATGAAGCCGTCGGCGATGTGTTGCGCAACGACGACGGGAACCGGCAGCTCGCGGGGTAACCTGCCCAGCACGTCCAGAAGTGCCGAGGGGCCACCAGTCGACGACCCGATCGCGATTATCGACTTGGCGGTGTTAGCCGCCGGCTTGGCCGCAATCGGCTTCCGGTCGCTGCGGCGCCCGCGGATGTGAGTGATCACTCGGACATTCGCGAGTATCTTCACCTTGCGAATGACCTCGCGGCCGATGCCCTCAAGCTCCGCCCAGTCGCGGGGCTCCGGCTTCTTGATTACTTCGAGCGCGCCCAGATCGAGAGCGTCGAAGGCGCGGCCCATACCCTCGCCGTAGACGGACGAGGACACCACCAGGATCGGCGTCGGTGTATAGGCCATGATGCGCTCGGTAGCCTCGAGCCCGTCGAGGCGAGGCATGTGTATGTCCATCGTCACGAGATCCGGCCGGAGCTTCTCAACCAGCTCGACCGCTTCGGCGCCGTCCGATGCCTGCCCGACGATGTCGATGCCGGGATCACTGCCGAGAATCTGCACGAGCATCTCGCGCGCGACAAGTGAGTCGTCGGCTATCACTACTCTGACTGTCTTCTGGCGTGGCATCACCATCACCGGATCAAGCGTTCGACGGTATCGAGCAGCGTGTCCTGATTGAAGACTGACTTCGTGATATAGGCGTCCGCTCCGGCCTCGATTCCCTCGGCCTTCTCTTCGTCGCGTTCGAGTGAGGTGACGATCACGACGGGGATGTGTGCGAGCGACGGATCGGACTTGATCGCCTTGGTCAGCTGGAAGCCCGTCATGTTCGGCATCTGCACGTCAGTGACGACGGCGTCGACTTGAAGGCCGTCTCGCAGCTTGCCCAGGCCGAGGCTGCCGTCCATCGCCGTCTCGACGTGGTATCCGGCCGCCTCGAAGATCGAGCGTTCAAGCTCCCTGGTGGTGAAGGAGTCTTCGCAGATGAGGATCGAGTACGTCCCCTGAGTGTCGGTCCGCGGTGCCGGACCGACGCGTTGTCCGGAGCGAGTTCGCGCGTTGGTCATCAGGTCGGGCACGTTGAGGATCGGCACGACGTTTCCCGCACCCAGCACCGTCACGCCGGCAACGTTCTCGACCTTCTTGAGGTGCTTGCCGAGCGGCTTGATGACGATCTGCTGCTCGCCGTGGAAGGCGTCGACGATGAAGCCCATCCGGTGGCCGGAGTAGCCGATCGTGACGATGGGCACTTTGAGGCCCTCGGGCCCTGTGCTCGCTACGCCGAGGATGTCGGAGAGTCGGACGAGAGGGATGGTCCGCCTTTGCCGCCTGATGACCTCGCGCCCCTCGAGCTTCACTATCTCGGCCGGATCGATGCGAAGCGTCTCCTCGACGGAGCCGGTCGGCAACGCGAACATCTGCGGCCCGATGCGAAGCAACAGCGCCCTGATGATGGCGAGCGTCAGAGGGATGGTGAGCTTGAAGGTCGTGCCCTTGTCGATTTCCGAGTGGACGTCGAGCGAGCCCTTGAGCTTCTCGACCACGAACTCGCGAACGACGTCCATGCCTACACCGCGGCCGGAGATCTCCGTGATGATGGTCGCTGTCGAGAAGCCCGCCTCGAAGATGAGATACATGGCCTCGCGGTCCGACATAGCGGAGGCCTCGGCCGGCGTCAGATAGCCCTTGCGGACAGCGGATGCCCGCACCTTGTCCGGGTCGATCCCGGCGCCGTCGTCGCTGATCTCGATGACGATGCGGTCGCCTTCTTGCCGAGCAGCCAGCCGAATGGTCCCTTCGGCCGGTTTGCCCAGCCTGAGCCGGGTCTCCGCGTCTTCGATCCCGTGGTCCACGGCATTGCGCATGATGTGCACCAGGGGGTCGTTGATCTCCTCGAGTACCTTCTTGTCGAGTTCCGTGTCCCCGCCTTCGACGATGAACTCCACTTCCTTGTGGAACTGCTTGGCAAGGTCGCGCATCGCTCGCGGGAACGCCTGGAAGATCGTGTTCGCGGGCAGCATGCGTAGCTGCATGCCTTCCTCTTGAAGATCGCTCACGACGAGCGAGACGCGCGACACGTCGTCGCCGTACTCCTTGACGAGCCCGGCTACCGCTTTGCGGTGCTCCGACATAAGCGAGTCGAACTCGGCGAGTTCGTCCTCGTCCACCGGGCAGTGCCCCTGCGAGGCGCCGAGTGCGGCGCGCATCTGAACCCAGCTTTGCCACAGATCGGCGGAATGGGACTGCATCTGACGCAGTTCAGTCGCGCGCTGTTCGGCTTTGATCTGGCCGATGACCACTTCGCTGATCAGATTGAGCAGGCCGTCCACCTGTGACGTGCGTACGCGAATGGTCGACTGCACCTTGCTCTTCAGTTCAGCGTCGACCGAGGGATGGATCGCGGGTGCACCGGCGACGTCGCTGGGCCCAGACGTGTGATCGGGCCGATCCAGCGCGTCTCCAGGAACGAGCGGTGCAGGTGATGGCGCGGACTCGCCCTGCGCGGCTGCCGAGTCACCCGGGTCCGCGCTCGACGTGCCTGGCGTCCCGGGAGCTGCCACAGCCGCGACAGCCTCGGGGACTTGTCCGTCGGGCGACGCCCCGTTGCCGGCTACGGCAGTCAGACTGGCCTGCAGACCGTCGAGGTCGAGAGCGTCGCCCTCGTTCTCTCCCCGGTGGTCGGCGAGATAGACGATTGCGTCCAGGGCCTCGAAGAAGTGGTCGCTCATGTCGGGCGTGTAGTCGAGCTGACCGTCGCGCACCTTCACCATGATGTCTTCGAGTCGATGGGCGACATCCGAGATCTCGATGAGGCCGACCATGCGAGACGAGCCTTTGAGCGTGTGCGCGTCGCGCAGCATCTGATCGATAAGCTCACGGTTGCGGGGGTCGCCTTCGAGCGTGATGACGCCCTCGTTCAGGCGCTGGAGGAGATCCTGCGCCTCTTCTTGAAACTTCGATATGAACGCGCTGCGGTCGAACTCGACCATTGGAAGATGCCCCCGTCTGGCTCAGGCGTTTCCGCTAGGCTCCGTCGACGATCGTGAACGCGGCGCCTACCTGGCTCGACTCGCGGGCCATGGTCGACAGGGACTCGGCCGACGTGGCGACCTGTCTCGAGCCTGCTGCTGTCTGCTGCGCGACTGCTGCTACTTCGCGCATCGCCTTGACCACTTGATCCGTCGCCGACTTCTGTTGCTGCGTCGCTGCGGAGATCTCCTTGGCGGCCACGGTCGTCTGCTCGACCATCTCGAGGATCTGCTCGAGCGAGTCCCCCGTGGTGTGGGCGAGGTCGACGCCGGACTGCACCTGCTTGAGCTCCTGCTCCGTCGACATGACGAGCTCGTTTGCCGCCGACTGGATCTCGCCCATTATCGCTGAGATCTCCCCGGTCGACTCCACGACTGACTGGGCGAGTTTCCGAATCTCGATAGCCACTACCGAGAAGCCCTTGCCCGCGTCTCCGGCCCGCGCGGCCTCTATCGCGGCGTTGAGGGCCAGTATCTTGGTTTGATCGGCGATCGAGTTGATGATCGAAAGAACCTGACCGATCTGCTGGCTACGCTCGCCGAGCGCGAGTATCTTGTTCGCGCTCGACTGAGTGCGGACCTTTATCTCCTCCATCGCGGAGAGAGTGTTCATGACTGCCTGCTGACCGGACTCCGCCGAGCCGAGAGAAGCCTCGGCCATGTTGACGACCTGATCGGCGTTCTCGGCGATCTGCCTGTACGTGCTCGCAAGCTCTTCCATCGTGGCGGTCGTTTCCGAGATTGAAGCCGCCTGCTCGGCTGCTCCCGACGCCTGCTGCTCGGTGGCGGACAAGATGTCGTTCGACGAGCGCTGGAGCAGACGGGACGACTCCTGCGTCTGCCGGATGAGATAGACGATGAGATCGAGCATCTGATTGTAGGAACTGGCAAGCACGCCTATCTCGTCTTGCGCGTCGATCTCGACCTTACGGCCGATCTCGCCTTGGCATGCGGCACGAACCGACACGACGACCCGGTCCAGCGGCTCCATGAACTTGCGGCCCAGCCACAGGAGCACGAAGACCCACGCCACGAGCAGCGCCACCCCGACGGCACCTACTTGCAGCATGTCGAGCGCAAGTCGAGAAGAGCTCCCGATATCGTCCCCGAAAACGCTCCAGATGCTCAGGTACAGGATTCCTTGGTAGGCGACCTGGATCAGCATCGTCACGAAGATGAGGCGGTACAGGAACCTGCTACGAATCAACTTCAGTAGTCCCATCAAGATCTCCTCGTTTAGTGACGCGTGCTAGTGATCGGTTCGAGAATCCGTGTCGCCTTAATGAGGCTCACGAGCGAGCCGTCTATCTCTACGGTCGCGCAGACGAACTCCGCATTCGCTCGGTCGAGACTGCCGACTGGCGGCTCAACCGCCTCCTGCCGTACCTCCGCGATATCGCCTATCTCATCGACGACGAGAGCGGTGGCGACATCTTCGCGCTCGATCACGATGGCCGGGCGTGCGGCGTCGGTGTCCAGCCGGTTCGAGCCCAGGTGCATGAGTCTTGCGGCGTCGCAAACGGAGAGGATCTCGCCGCGGATGTTGATCACGCCAAGCACGAAGTCGGGCACGCAGGGGATTGGCGTGACTCGGTACTCCTGAAAGATCTCGCGTACTGCGGAGACTTCTACCGCGTACTGTTCGTCGACTACGCGGAAGAGCAGCAGCGAAAGGATGTCGCCGCGCTCCTGGTCGTCCGTCTCTCGTGCAAGCGCTTCAGCGCGCTCGCGAAGCACCTGCTCCGCGGTCATGGCCAGTGTCCGGCTTCCGGAGTCCGTGGTCACGACAGCACGCCCGTTCCAACGAGCAGAACGCCAGGATCGAGAATGTAGACGAGGCCGTCATCGAGACGGGCCACTCCCAGCATCTTGGACGCGAGACCGTGCATCGCGGGCGGTTCTTGCACGCATCCGGCCGGCACACCCAAGACATCTTCGACTTCATCGACAACAAGGGCGACGAGGTCGCCGTCTATCCGACAGATCACCATGGGGGTCTCCAGCCGATGCTCGCCGGGAGCCGAGCCAAGCAGCACTCTCACTTCGACGGCGGGAATCACCTGCCCGCGAAGATTCAGCATGCCGAGGACTCCTGCGCCCCCTCCCGGAACCTCGGAGAAGGCGACGATCTGCTGGATCTCCTGAACGTTCTCGATGGGCAGGGCATAGCGCTGCCCATCCACCTGAAACACAACGACCTGGTCGATGAGCAGGCACTGTCCTTCGCTCGCGATGCCGCCATCTTGTTTGAGTTCCTCGTGCGGGCTCATGACTCTCACTGCGCGAATCGGAGGACGCGGTCGAGCTCCTCAGGGCTTACGGTTCCCTCGGCGACCTTGGACAGTCCGGAAGAGATCATCGGGCGCATGCCCGCGGCGCTTGCCGCAGCGGCGATCTGCTCGTGCGATCCGCCCCGAGCGATTGCGGCACGGACAGGCTCGGTGAACGGGAGCACCTCGAAGATGCCGGCCGCCCCGGCGAAACCGGTCTTTCCACAGGCCGAGCAGCCCGTGCCACGCTTGATGGGCATCGACCCATTCGCTCCGGGAATGCGGTCGGTCAGCGGGCTCGTGGACGCGGCGGCACACTGCGGGCAGTTCGTCCGCACCACGCGCTGTCCGACGCCGAGAGTAAGCGCACTCGCCAGCGAGACGGGCTCTGCGCCCAGGTCGAGCAGCCTGCGCACGGCGGAGACGATGTCCGCGCCCGCGAAGGTGACTATGACGAGCTTGCCAAGGCCAGCCGCCTCTATGGCGAGATGGATGTCCTCGACACTCTGAATCGAGTCCAGCGCAAGAACGTCGGTGTCCTGACGCATTCCTGCGGCGAAGTAGCTCGAGGCGCCGATCGGCTGACCGGGGCTCACGAGCACCTGTGCAACTGCGGGAATCTCGTACTCGATCGACCGCTCGACCGAGTAGACGGTCTTGCCGACCTGCGCGGCGTGCTGCAAGAGCGCGTAATAGGTGGTGGAGCGCCCGCCGGTCACCGGGGCCGCGACGAGAAGCAGGCCGCGGCCGCGCTCGACCATCGCATACAGCGCACGGCTCTCGGCGTCGGACATGCCTAGTGCCGAGAGGTCACGCGGGTTCGGACGGGCCGGCGCGATGGATATGACGAGTCGCTGGCCTGCCACGGTCGGTACCGACGAGACCGTGAGAACGAGCTGCTTTCCCGCGATCTCGGCATGGACGCGACCGAGTGCGGGGCGGTTCGGGGCGACCGATCCAAGCTTGCCGTAGCTCTTGAATCCGTCGATCAACTGCTGCTGCATCGACAGGGGAGCGCTCGCGATCTTCTCAAGGCGCCCCTTGATGCGGAAGACGAGGAAAAAGTCGCTCTTGTACGGGAGCAGGTGAATCCGGGAGGCGCCTCGGGCGACTGCTTGTTCGAGTATCTCGCTGACGAGCACCGCCACGCGACGCTCGTCAGCGACGGCCAGCACGTCGAGGTCCACGGGCGCGGGACCCGCCGCGACGTCGGCCGCCACTACCTCTTCGACCGTCTGAGCGATGTTCTCGGCGTCCTCGGGCTGCTCGCACTCGTCTTCTGCGATCTGCATGGCACTCACGAAGTCGCGTGGCTCGGGCACTGTCGCCTCCGGCGTAGGTGCCACCGGCAGCTCAGGCGCCGCGATCTGCTCGCCGTAGTGAAGCGTGATCGCGTCCCGAACCGACGTCAGGTCGCCGAGGACCGCATCCATCGCGAAGCCAAGCTCGCCGCCGGCCGAGTCGAGCACGAAGATGTCGGCGGCGTCGCCGATCGCGACCGTCAGGGTGCCCTCGATCTCGAACAGCGGCAGAATCCCGTAGCGCCGAGCGATCTCGGCCGGGACGACGGCCACTGCGTCCTCGTCGGGCGCATAGCTGGTGAGGTCGACCCGCGGAAAGCCCATCTCATCTTCGAGCAGTGCAGAGAGTTGCGCACTGGTGACCAGTCCGCGCGCGAGCAACTGGTGTCCGGTCTCCGCGTCCGAGCCTGCCGTTTCCCGGATGGATGCGACCTGATCGGCCGTCACCCTGCCGAGATCGACGAGCGTCTCGATCACGCGACCGGCTATGCCTGTCATCTCAGTCATGGCGATGTGTCCCACTAGCCTTGAGCCCGCGCGAGCTCGTCGGCCACTGCGGACAGTAGCCGCTCCGGCTCGATCGGTTTGGTCAGGTACTGGTTGGCGCCGGTGCGAATGCCCGTTGCCATCGCCTGCTCCTCGGTCTTTGCCGTGAGCATGATGATCGGGATGCTCTTGTACTTCTGATCGAACTTGAGCAGACGGCAGACACGGTAGCCGTCGAGTTTGGGCAGCATGACGTCGAGAAGAATGAGGTCGGGAACCTCGGCACGGGCTGTCTCGAGAGCCTCCGCGCCGTCCGCCGCGGTAATGACCTCGTAGCCCCCGGCCACGAGAATCGCCTTTATCATCTCAAGAATGGTCGGGCTGTCGTCGACTGCCAGAATGCGCGCAGTGGCCATGCCTAGTCGTCTCCCCTCGTTCCTGTTAGCTACAGGAGTTATCGCCCTGTACGCAGGGCACCTTTAGTCACAGGAACGACCCCTGCGACACTCTATCAGACCCCGCTCGCACGTCTGGGCAAGCAAGTCGGGCTTGAATCCGCCGAGAAAAGTCGTCCAGGCGCCTTCCGGCCGCAGGTAAAGCGCTCGCAACGTGTTCTCGTACTCCCTTGCCGCTTCGGTCCGCTCGCCTCGCTGCGCATGGATGCTTGCGAGCGCGAAATGAGCGAGAACGAACTCCGAGTCGATGTAGAGCGTCCGCCGGAATTCGGCCAGCGCCCCGTCGAGATCGCCCTGCTCTCGCCGTATCGCCCCCAGGATGTAGCGTGCGGGCGCGACGAGCGGGTTCGCAGCAAGGATGCGGGCCGCCTGCTCCGCGGCCGTCTCGAGGTTGCCCAGGTCGGCATGCGCGTACGCGATGACCAGTTGGGCCTCGACGTCGTCGGGGTCCTCGGCAAGCGCGAGACTCGCCAGCTCGAGTGCGTCCACGGCGCGCGCCTCGTCGAGTAGCGCATGGGCGCGGGCGGCAGCGCTCAGCGTCTCGGGCTCGGGCTCGGGCGCCAGAGTCAGTGGCGCGGGATCGTTCGCGGTTGCGGCCTGCGCCGCGAGCTGACGAGCGGCCCGTCGTGCACGGCGCAGCTGCTCAGCGTCCGCCTCGTTCACTTGGCGCGGTTTCAATGAAGCGCCGGCGAGGCTGGAGCGACGACGACGGGCAGATGCGATGTCATCGAAGGTGAACGAGTGACGAGCGGGCGGCTTGCGGTAGAGGAAAACACCGTCTGCTTCGACCGTCTCAAAGCGGTCAGACACCGTCGTGAGGGTCTCGGAGTGGCCAATGAAGAGGTAGCCACCAGGGTTGAGGGCATCGTAGAAGTGCTCGACAACTCGCGTTGTCGACTCCATGCGGAAGTAGATCGTAACGTTCCGGCAGAAGATCACGTCCCAGTTGCTCAGGAACTCAGTCCCGTACGGCTCGCGAATGAGATTCTGATAGTGGAAGTCGCAGACGTCCCTGACGCGCTCGCGTGGCTTCCATCCCCCATCGACCGGCTCGAACCACCGCGCGATGACCTCGTCGGAGAGTGACGCGAGCGCACGCTGTGGGTAGACCGCGCTCTTCGCACGCTCGAGCGCCTGCGTCGACACATCTGTCCCCACCACGTCGAAAGGGCTGCCGAGGGAACCGAGTGCAGAGTCCAGCAGCGTCATGGCGATGGTGTAGGGCTCCTCGCCGGTCGAGCATCCAGCGGACCAGACACGAAACGGAGTGCCCGCGCTCACGGCACGTGACTCAAGCACCCGAGGGACCACCACGTCGCGCAGCGCGTCGAACTGAGCCGGGAACCTGAAGAAGCTCGTCTCGTTGATCGTGACGAGGTTCATGAGCTCCTTGAACTCATCCTCATCCGCCGAGAGAAGCCGGAAGTAGTCGGAGTAGTCGGTGATGCCGAAGCGGGACGCGCGCGTGACGAGAGAGATACGCAACGAGTCCGTCTTGGACTCCTCGAGGAAGATGCCGGAGTGCTGATGGATCCAGTCTCTGAAGAGACTGAACTCCTCGGCCGTGAGGTCTTTTCGCAGGCCCGCCTCGTCGCTCATCGCGGGCGCTACTCTCCGAGCTTCTCGCCGGACGGACCGACCTTCTCGATCAGTCCGTTGGCGTACATTCCGTACAGGATTCGAGCGGTCTCGAAGTCGCTATAGCCGGTGAGCTTGACGAGTTCTCGTACGCTTCGCCCTCCGTGCAGATAGCACAGGAGCATCCATTCTCGCGGCTTCAAATGAATGTCGAGATTGTTCACGCCGGGAAGCGCTGACATCTCGAAACGCGTGTCGACGCTCGGAATCTTCTCGAGGATGCGATGCCACAACTCCAGACGCTTGCCGGCATCGGCCATCGCCTCGTCCACCGACACCCCGATGCCCAGATCGGCCTCCGCGCAGGTCTCCTCCGACTCGAAGCGCAGAGTACCCTCGTGCCACCTCAGGAGATCGAACAACGCGTCTGACGCCTGCTCACGGACGAAGTCTTCGAGTACAGCGATGTCCAGGTAGCCCTCGTCGACGAGTATCTGACCAAGCTTGCGACCGGCACGGTCCTTCTTCTGGATCTTCATGAGACCCTGCGCCTGTCGCAGCTGCTTCTCGGAGATGATTCCGGAGTGCGAGAGCCGCTTTGCCGCAGGCTCGATCGCTCTGTTAACCGACGCGTAGAAGATCTTGCCCTCGCTGAAGCACACCGCGCCTTCGCCGTCGGTGCCGACGACGTGCAGAACCCCGCTCTTCGAGCCCGACTGAAGCAGGCGGAACATATCGCTGAGCGAGAAGTCTTTGAGGTTGCCCTCGAGAGCCACGTGGACCTCCGGCATGCTGGTTCGACTACTGGTACGACAATGCTGCGGCTACAGGAATGTGCACGCCGAGCAGCCCATTACGGACGCCGCCCGCCGTCAACCTCTTCTAGTATCGGCATTCACCCGATGAAGCCATAGGGCGGATGGTGCTCGTTCGAGGGCTCATTCGGTGTGAAGCAGCGCGTTGCGAGCCACATCGAGGGCTGCGCTGAAAGCAGCAAGTTCCTCCCCCGCACTCATACCGCCGTCATCCGCGATGATGATGCGCCCCAATCGCGCCAAGTCCGCCGCCCGCTCGCCCGTGTGCCGCGCCCCGTGCTCGTGGAGCTCCTGGACGCCGATTCCACCGATCGCGCAGAGGCCGCTCGCGGCAGCGCCGGCAACGAGCGCTTGAAGCCCGGCGGACCCCGGAAGTCCCAAGTGAATCCCGGCGAACCCCGCTGACGAAAGCGCTGGCATGACAGCACGCACGTCCCCGTCTGAATGGAACGCAGCCGGGCCCCGGTCTTGCCACTCGACGACGATGCGGCGATAACACGGAATCAGAGCGTCGAGCGCGTAGTCCGGCGAGACGAGCCAACCGGACGCTCCGGCCAGCTCGTCGGCGACGAGCAGGACTTCGGCCCCCGCGGACAACCCATTGCGCGCATCTTCCAGCGACTCATGCAGCGCCTCGTCAAGCCGCGCTGCCAGCTCGCCCGGACGCGAGGCCGTCATCGCCAGAGCGGGCTCCCAACCGAGCTGAGCGGCGACGCGCCCGAAAGGGCCGTCGACGATCCAGCCGACCGCGATACCGTCCTCGGCAAGCCTCCAAGCTGCCTCCGCCGCCCAGTCGACGGAGGCTGGTACGAATGCGAGGTCGAGTGACAGGGCGGACGCAACCGTAGCGAGCGCCTCGGGCTCGCTCTCGACGCCGCTGTCCCAAGTGAGCGCACGTAGGGCCGCCGGAGGTGCCCAGGTCATCGCGAAGGCGTGACCGCTGCTCTCTCCAGTCAACAGCTCCAGTGCGCGATTACCCGCCATCGCCGCCATCCCCGAATGCCTTCCAGACTCGCTCGGCCTCGCTGCGCCATGCGGCAGGCGGATCGGAAACGTCGCGGCCGAAGTGGTCCGCGATGAAGACGAAGTAGCCCGCCCCGGGAATCCCGCTGTCCGCACGAACAACAAGGGACGCGATGATGATGCCCCGCTCGGTGAAGATCTCCTCATCCACCTCGGAGAGCAGGTCCATGATGAGGCGGGAGCGCGCGGGCACGGTGCCACCGAACACGCGCAAAGAGACGTCACTGTACGTCACGGTGGCACGCTGACGCGCCGCTTCCACGAGCATCGCTCGCAGATCGCGCTTCGCCCTCGCCCACTCCTCGGGCGACCGTCTCGTGGTCCTCGGCATACCGACTCCTCTCTACGGAGCGATTCTATCCCGTCTGCCCAGTGAACCACGCCCGCATGGCATTTGGCCGAGAACGAAAACGACCCGGCAGCCTGAAAGGCCGACGGGTCGCATACGGCACACTGCGCATGCAGTGAATGCCGGTTCACGGGCTGGTGGAGGTGGCGAGAGTCGAACTCGCGTCCACAATACATCCCTGGGGAGCATCTCCAGGCTCAGTCATCAGTTAGTTCTCGGCGCCAGTGTTACCTGATGACTCGCGGCACTGTAGCCAAGGCGGTCCGGTCTTTCACAACGTCATGCCGCCCGCGTACGTTGTGGCAGTCTCCTGAAGTGACGCCCTGCCGGTGACGGAGACTCTCACCGGGTCGGCGTCGCTGCACTATTTAGGCAGCGAGAGCGTAATTATTGTCGACGCTTGAGCGTCTTTGCCCCTGTTTATCGAGGTAAGGCGACCTCGGCCTGCTTCTCCCCTCAAACGTATCATGTCGAAACCGGTCACCCCCGTGAGTGGGTGCGCACGACAATGTCAACGTGCACGAACAACGCGCCGCTAGTATACCCGCGGCCTACGTCAGAATAGCAATTGGTGTGCCGCGGGAAGACAGCGCGATCAGCCGCCCTCGATCGCTTTGAACGCACGGCGAAGCGCCAAGACTACTCGCCCTTCTGGCGACTGCGCAAGGCGCGCTCGACATCCCGCTTCTGGTCGCGCTCGGCGATAGCATCTCGCTTGTCGTAGCTCTTCTTTCCTCGGGCCAGTCCCAGCTCGACCTTCACCTTGTTGGTGGGTGAAAAGTACATGCTGATCGGCACGAGGGTGTACCCGCGCTCCTTCGTCTTGCCGATCAGGTAGCGAATCTCGTTCTTGTGCAGCAAGAGCTTGCGCTTCCGGTCGGGCTCGACATTGCTGCGGTTGCCGTGGCTGTACGGAGCGACGTGCACGCCGTGCATCCAGACCTCGGCGTTGTTGATGGTAGCGAAGGACTCGCGAAGCGATGCCTTGTTTTCGCGCAGCGATTTCACCTCGGTCCCGGTCAGCTCGATGCCGGTCTCGAAGGTCTCCTCGATGAAGTAGTCGTGATACGCCTTCTTGTTCGAGGCTATGAGGTGGTCGTTCTTTGTCACTTTCATCCCTTGCATCGTGCGCGGCACCCATCTTAGCCGACACCGGAAGCGAGAGCGGGCCGCCCGAAGACGGCCCGCTCGATGTCATTCTTCAGCGCACGGCACCTACGGTGTGAAGTCGGTACCCGGCTCGAGGTCGAGCACGAAGCGCGTGAGAAGCTTAACGCATGCGTCGAGATCCTTGAGGGACAGCACCTCGGTCGGGGTGTGCATGTAGCGCAGCGGAATGGAGACGAGCGCGGCTGCCTTGCCACCGCGCGATAGCTGGATCGCATTCGCGTCCGTTCCCGTTCCGCGTGGCTCGGCGCCGATCTGGTACTGCACCTTGGCCTTCTCGGCGGCCTTCACGAGCAGATCGAACACGATCGGGTTGATATTCGGTCCACGAGCGATCACCGGACCTGCGCCGCATTCGAACTCACCGTGCTTGCGCTTGTCGATATCGGGATAGTCCGTCGCGTGACAGACCTCGACGGCTAGCCCCACGGTCGGGTTGACGCCGTACGCGCTCGTGACACCTCCGCGGAGCCCGACCTCCTCCTGGACCGTCGCAGCCGCGATCAGGTCCCCGCGGGCACCTCCGGCTGCCTTCACGTCCTCGAGCACGCGCGCGGCGATCCACGCGCCCATCTTGTCGTCGAAGGCGCGTGACACAGCGAGCCCGTCGCCGAACTCCTCGAAGCCCACCGCGAAGGTGATGGGGTCTCCGATTCGAACCTGCTTCTTCACGTCGTCGACCTTCATCCCGACATCGATGAAGAGCTTGTCGAGCTTCGTCACGTTCTTGCGTTCGTCGTCCTCGATCAGGTGAATAGGCTTGCGACCCATGACGCCACGAATCGGTCCGGCAGTCGTGTGAACATCGACCCGCATCCCCGGCAGGACAGCCGCATCGACGCCGCCGATGGATGCGAACGCGATGTATCCCTCGCTCGTGATGTAGTTGACCATCAGGCCGATTTCGTCGATGTGCCCTGCGAGCATGACCGACACGCCATCGGCGGCCTTGCCGTTCAGCGTGGCATGAACCGATCCCATGACGTTCGTCTCGACGACGTCTGCCACGCCATCTAGACGCTCACGGAACCGGGCTGCGGCAGGCTGTTCGTAGCCGGATGGAGACGGTGCTTCTATCAGCTCCTTGAGAAACTGAAGGTCCTTCTTCTGCATAGGACTTCCTCCGAAGTGGATAGCTGGAAGAGATAACAAGTGTAGCGCAGAGAGTCACCTTTGCCCTACCGACCTCGGCGGATACATTCCCGTTCGTCGGGAAAGCCACTCCGCCTGGTCGATGGAAGCCAGGTCTCGCGGAGACGTCCTCCACGTGGATAGCGATACGGTAGCGCGCCCCCGCGATCAGCCGCGCTACGGCATGAGAAGCTCGCCGAGCGAACCGGCGAAACCGTCGATATCGCCTTCCGGCAGCGCACCAACCCCAGTCAGCAGCGCGGCCCGGCGCAGCCCTTTGGTCTGCAGGATCCGGGATTTCACCATCTTGCCGAGCACCTCGGCCACAAGCGGCCGAGCGAACCGTCGATACTCGTACGCCGGGTCGTGAGGCGCGCTGTCGATCGCGGCAGCCAAGGCAGCCGCACTGCGCAACGCGTAGCTGATCCCCTCGGCAGAACTGGGGCTGATGAACCCTGCGGCTTCGCCCACGAGGGCGACTTCCCGGCGGGCGAGCCTGAGATCGGACGGCACGGTCGGCTTCAGGAGAGGCGCCGACGCTCTCTCGAGCTCATCGCCGATGCCAAAACCCGCGACTCGAAGCTCGTGCACCAGATCGGCGAAACGACTCACGACGTTAGCAGACCGCGGGAACGCCGCGCCGACGTTGACCGTCCCGCCCTTCGGAATCGTCCAGCCGTAATAGTCGGTCAGTGCCGGGGCAAAGACGGTGCCATAACATGCCTCAATGTGCTCCT
>DATHUB010000197.1:0-7128 GCA_035462695.1 Coriobacteriia bacterium
AGCGCGACCTTCTACCTCCATCCGCCGACCGGCGAGATGGTCGTCGTTTGGGGGCTCCGCGATGACGAGCTGGCGCTCGTCGGCAACCTCAACGACTTCTCTCAAGACGAGTTCATCGTCCTGGCCGAGTCGGTGACGCTGCCTTCCGATTGAAGGGTCTGCGTCATAACGCACGTCGTCAGCGCGTTCCGCCGCCGGCGCCACACTTGGGCCCCGACGGTTGCATCTTCCGGCAGATCCGGCAGCCGATCCAGGTCTTCGCCCGCGTCTTCGGCAAGTGATGCGAGCCGTCGCCATCGACGTTGGGGGCTTCGCTGCTCCTCGGTACCCGTTCAGCGGGCGATCTGAGCACGAGATTGTCACCCCTGCAAATCCTGTGACATCAGCTGCAAATCACCCACGACAGCTTCGTGCAAAACGTCAGTCACTGTCGTTTTGCACGAACGTGTCGTGGAGTTTGCACATGTACAACTTCGTGCTCAGAACCCACGGGTCAAGGCGTTCCCTTGGTGGTCGACTCCGTTGACCGGGCTGGGCAGGCCACGACCTGCTGATACTGAGTCGACGGGGGATGCGCCTCGGTCTGCCGCGACAGGCCGGCCGGCGATAGCATCCCGCCATGCCTCGCCGCACTCCAGACCACAATCTCGCCGACGAGAACTTCCCGGCCATCAACCGCGCCTACTACGCCGCTGAACCCGCCGACTACTTCGAGGAGCGTTTCGACAACCTACTGATAAGCGCCGGCGCGCGTGAGGCTCGCGCCGCAGTGATCCGACAGGGCGGTTCGTTCGGCGAGGTGAAGTTCGGTGAGGTAACCGGCAAGCCGGAGCCGCCGGAGGATGAGGCAGCGAAGGCCAAGTCTGCTGAACACTTCGTCTTGGCCGAGGGCGAGGTGCTGGCGCACCACGTCGGAGAGACCCTGCTGCGTCTCTACCTGGCACACGAGAACTCGCCACCGTGCCCAGCCCTGGAGTTGGCCCGCGTTCGCGGGCCAGCGCAGTTCCGCCGGATGGTGACTGGGCGCTTCATCGGGAGTAGGTTCGAGGACTACTCGTTCCGCGAGCGCGTGTCCAAAGTCTTCCAGCTCGTCGACGACCTATCAGCCCTGCGACCAGAGCCCGACCGCGACATGTGGTGGGCGAGCGTCGACAACATTGAGATGTTCCTTCGGTACTTCGCCAGCCAGTTCTTGGACTCTGAGCTCTACAACAGCGCGAAGCACGGCATGGCACTCACCCCCACTGAGTTCGGCTTCGGCTTTGGTGAGAGCGAACTGACGCGCCACCATGGCCCGGCGATCTACCACATCGAGCAGAAGCGAGATAGTCGAACAGGCGACTTGCGGTGGCACACGACGTATCGGTGGGTGCGACCTGAGAAACAGGTGGGCATGATCTTCATGGGCATCAAACTCATCCGCGGGCTGTGGCGAATGGCGCGGCTTCGATACCTGGAGAAGGACGTTCGCAGTGCCGAGTTCTTCTTCTTCGACTCGCCGCGTTTCGATCAGGTGCTCGCGATGGGCGGAGACATGGGCGTGACTTGGACTGCAATGTCGATGGAGATGCTCTACTGGGCTGAGCAGGGCGATCGCGATGAAGCTCCGGGCGGGCCGTAAGCGTCATTCAAGCTGCGGTCAGAAACTCGTCGAGCCGCCTGCGACGGCGCCGTAGTCACGCGGCATGCTTGCTTGGTGGCGGTGCCCTCCGCCGCTCCGCAGGCGATTCGCCGGCGGTGTTCTTAGAGGGCCTAGCCGCGGAGCAGAGCTTCCACATCGGCGGCGATCTGGCCGACCGGGGTGTGCCCGCACGAGACACAGCACGCTTCATCCCACTCGCCGAAATCCTCGTCTTCGCGATCAATCAGCGGCGCTGGAAGTAGCGCCGAAACGGTCCAACTGCGCTCAACTTGAGCGCGATATGTCGCAGTCCAGATCGCGTCGCCGCAGTCGGGGCAGTGGGGGAAGGTCATTGTTGTTCTCTCATGTCAATGCGAAGTCCTGTCAGCCTCGGCCACGCCGCTCGGGCGTCAAGAGCTGGGCACCGACCGGAACTGTATGAACGACGGGGATAGCCCGAGACTCGCGCGAAGGCTGCCATTTGGGCGCTAAGCACGTGTACGGGATCACCGTTGGGGATCTAGATCCACGGGGCCGACTATCCCCGAGAACATCGCCGACGGCCTACCCAGAGGCTATTGAGGGCGCTGTAGGACCAGCTTGAACCGCTCGAGCGTGTCGCTTGCCCGCGCTTTCCAGCGATCACACCGAGTAAGCCACTCTTCGTGTTCTGTCAGGCGGCGCGCGACGCGATCGGAATTCCAGCCACGCTCGCCCAAGTAGGCAAGCCGCTCACGCTCGTGGGTGGCCTGCGCCTCCCGTTCCAGGCGTTCCTCACTGAGTGATGCCAGAAGAGCCCGGCATTCCGCGACCGTGTCATGCACCAGCTCGACCACGGCGTCCTGAGCCCTCAACGGTGGCCCCGATCCCAGGTGTCGAGAAGGAGAGCGCCATGGTGCGCAGGCGATGAACAGCTTGTCACCCACGGTGAATCCGCCCCCGACATTGAAGCCCCGCCGCCCGACCTTCCGTGCGGGAATGCCGTCACCACCCGGCGAAGCCGAGGCCATGACATCAGCTCCAAATCACTCACGACAGCTTCGTGCAAAACGTCAGGCCGTATCACGTTGCATGGCGGTGCGAGCTAGAGCCGCTTGGGCCTGAACAGACCGTGCGGCGCCCGGACTGTACAGGTAGAGGTGAGCCCCCTGCGGCACGTTCGGGGGAGACGCGCTGGTGTCGGTTCATTCATGCGGACGTGGCCCGAGCGCAAGCAGCGGAACCTTCCGCCTGAGTGGCTCGAGGAAGAAGAGCGGACTGTCGTGATGTGCTGCAACCGCTGCTCGTTCGAGCCGCTCCACCCTGAATGGAGCCACTGCCCGATGTGCGCTGGGCGACCCGCGATCGCCTGCTGCTCGGATTCGCGGTGCTGATCGGCTTGCTGGGACTCGCCGGTCTCGCCTACCTGATCTTCGGACTCTGGCTACAGCTCACCATCCTCGAGTTGTTCTGGTGGATCGTCGGCCTCTGGATCTCAGCCCGCCTGCTGTGGTGGTCATGGGGACCGAGACGGCAGCCGCGGCTCCGGGTGCCCGCGCGGCCAGAGGACTCCGCGCACGACGCTGCAATCGCCGTCAGCGCGGTGCTGGGCGTCCGTGATGGACTCAGGCGCGACTGAGGCCCTGTGCATGAGACTCGGCAACCGATCGCTCCGTCCCGTTGACGAAGTGGCGGGTGCTCGCGCAACCTTGAGCAAGGAGGGAAGCCATGACGCCCTGGGATAGGCTGCGGGACCGAGTTGAGGGCATGTCGGAGCAGGACCGCCGACGCTGGCTCCTCGTAGGCGTGCCGGTGCTGGTGGTTGTCGCACTTCTGGTTGTGGTCAGCCCCTGGGCGATCTGGCCGCTCGCCACAGCCGCCATCTGGCTCGTGGCAATCGGGATCGTAGTGTTTGTGGCGGTCCGCCTCGCGTTGCGCGGCCGGTAGCTCGACACCCGGCCCAGCGGACAGCCCACCGAGCGACCGCGAGCCACGCCGGTCCTGCCGCAGTTGCTGACACATGGTGAGCCCATGTAGCGTCTTGCTCCCCGCCATGCCGCGCCCCGTGAATGGCATCCAGTGGGCGCTTGACCGGCTGACGCCTACGCCTCGGGCGAACCGGACGGTGGCGGGTGATCGTGGCGGACCGTCAGTCGGAAGGCAGCTTCACGGACTCGGCTATGGCGATGAACTCGTCCTGCGAGAAGTCGCTTGAGGTTGCCGACCAGCGCCACCTCGTCCTCGCCGAGCCCACAAACGACGACCATCTCGCCGGTCGGCGGGGAAGGTAGAAGGTCGCGCTCTGGCGCCACTGTCAAGTTTGACCTATGCGCCCGACGATGGGTGCTGAGTTACTCCGCCGTGAAACCACTAGCGGCGATGGCGACGCTCACGACAAGCAGTGCCACGGCAGCGGCGAGCGGGACCGGCGACCAGCCGGGAATGGAGACGGCGGGATCTGAAGCGGCGTTGAGCCAGGTCGCCGCCTCGAAGGACGCCCAGACAGCCGCGAAGCTCCCGAGGACCATGCCGGCGTCGAGTCGGCGTCCCGACCGTAGGTAGCGCCAAGCCAGATACACGACCGGAGCCGCGACGACGATGCCCACCGCGAGACCGAAGCCATACAGCCCAAGGCGAATCCAGAGCCATGCTGTCAGGGCGCCGATCGCGAGGATGACGGCCCAGCGTCGCGCTTTCTCCCATCGCGCCATGAAGTGACCATACGCTCGTCAGCAAGAGGTGGAGCACTGGCGCTTGCGCCAGTGTCAACTTCAACCCACCCGCCGATCAAGACAGCGCGCTCAGGAAGACGGCGAAAACGGGTGGAGCGGTGCGCTTACTCTTCCTCGACCTAGCCGCCGATCTCGCTGTGAACGAGGTCCACTACGAGCGTCCCGTCGAATGACACCCGCTCACCGCTGCTGAGTTCCACGTCGCTGCACGCAAAGTGCAGCCTGATCACGGTCGTCTGGAAGTTGAGGCTGCCGAGATCTTCGGCCTCGACCGGACACGGCGCAGCCAGTTCCATCGCCGTTCCCCGAACTTGCGCCCCCGTCAGGACGTACTCCCCGGTCTCCAGCTCCTGTTCGACGCTGAGGACGGAGGCCTGGCTCCACCAGTCGTCGGGATCGATGTCGCCGTCATCATCGGCAAGCAGGGTAAGAGGGGTGCGCTCCGTCTCGCCGTTGATGATGCTGCCGCTCAGCAGGACGACCGCCTCGCTGAACTCGAGCGTCTCGTCGCCGATGGTGACCGAGCCGCCGCTGGGCGGCAGGTCGGCACGTTCCCCCATCAGGTCCGATGGAACCGCAACGACACCAGAGAGAGCGATCGTCCCGTTGCCTCGGACGTCCTCGAGTTGCGCGCAGCGGACCCCGACGCTGATCAGCCGGCTTGCGGCGTCGAGCGCACCCTTCGTGACGGTGCAGTCTTCAGGCCCGACGAAGAAGGACAGACCGTCGTAGTCGATCTTGCTGATTCCCTCGTCGGGGTCGCGGCTGAACGCAATGCGACCATCGGCCCCTTCGAGCCAGAGGTCGCTGAGGGTTACTTCTGGTCTCCCGTCCGTTGCGAATCCCGCGTCCGAGTGAGCCGAGTCGAGGCGCAAGGTCCCCGTTCGATCGCCGTCCACCGTCAAGACGCCGCCGATCTGGTCCGGCGGGAACGTCAGATCAGCGCTCGCTCCTGCGCTCGCTGACGGCAGCGGATCCGTCGGCCTCGGTACCATGATACCGATCAAGCCGATGGTGACGACCGCCACACCAGCAATCGTCGCGCCGGCAATCGCGAGTGACCGCTTCCCCTCCTGCATCGCGACATTCTAGTCCGGGGCATCGGGGGGATGAGCGGGAGGGAGGATGAGCCGGTGACCGCCGACACCGCGAGCAGGGCGCCCAGCCTCCCATGGTTCGTGGCGTTCCTCGCTCGGCGTCTCGTCTGGGCGTTGATCACGACCGTCATCTTCGTGGCGGTGATCCTGTTCGTGATGGAGGTCTGGGTTCCCTACTCCTGGGCGACGCTGGGCTCGCGGAGTCCTGCCGCCGAGGAGGCGCTTCGCGAGTCGCTCGGTCTCAACCGACCGCTACCGATTCGGTACGCGGAGTTTCTGGTCGGGCTGGCCGGAGGCAACCTCGGGACCTCCTTCGGTGGCCGGCCGGTGGCAGAACTTCTGCGCGACGCGCTGCCCGTCACGCTGACCGTGTTCATCGTCGGGACCGTCATCGGATGGATCGTCGGCGAGCTGCTCGGGCGCCTGGGCTCGTGGAACCGCTCGCCGGCGGCAGGAGCGGGGATCTCGGTGGCGGGCATCCTGTCGGCCGCGATCTTCCCACCGTTCCTCGTGTTCGTGCTGGTGGCCACGCTGCGCGGTCCACTCCTGGCCGCGCGCGAGGCCATCGGCCTGCCGACCGACAGCCTCGAGCTGTGGCGAGGGGCCGTCATCGGCCAGGAGGGAGCGCTGTCCCCGACCGACGTGCGCTGGGTGGTGGCGCTCTCGCTGTCGGTCGCGGTGGTCGGAGCACTCGTCGCGCGATCCTACGCGCGACGGTACGGCCTGCGGTGGATCGAGCTGCTCGCGCTGCCCGGCGCGCTCATCGGGACGGCGGGGGGCATCTGGCTCGGCGGGCTGGGACCGCACGCGCTTGACCTGCTGTACCGGGTCGACATCACGGTCACGACAGGGCGAGGGTCGCCGGCCCTGGCGCTCATCGGCATCGCGCTCATCTCGTTCGGCCAGGTGATGCTGCTGATGCGGGCGGGCATGGATGCGCAGCGTGCCGAGGACTACGTGCTTACCGGTCGCGCCAAGGGTCTCTCGGAGCACGTCGTGCGCGACCGCCACGTTGCTCGCAATGCCATCGCACCGGTGCTGGCGGGCTCGTTCCTGACCTTCCCCACCGTGCTGGCGGGGATGATGATCGTCGAGTTCGAGCTGGAGATGCAGGGGCTCTCATCGGTCCTGTTCGGCGCGGTTGAGTCCCAGGACACGCCGGTGATCATGGGCATCCTCGTCGTCCTCGGGCTGCTCGGGATCGGCTTCCGGTTGGTGACCGACATCGCCATCGCGACGATCGACCCGCGGCGTCGGTACGCGCGCCGATGAGAGTCTCATTGCGTCGCCCCGGCGATCCAGCCGTGCGCCAGGCCGCGACGGCCGCGGTCCTGTCGCATCCGAAGATCCTGCTCGGGGTCGCGATCCTCGTGTTCTTCGGGCTGCTCACGATTGCGCAGCCGGTGCTGGAGGCGACGATCTGGTCCGGGCAGGGGCGCATCTACGACCCGCAGCTCGGTTTCGACCACCGGATTGCGCATCCCTCTTCGCCCACCTTCGAGCACTGGCTCGGTACCAGCTCTACCGGCCGCGACGTGTTCTCGATGCTGGCCTTCGCCACTCGCCCCACGCTCGTGGTCGCCGTCTCGGCCGGCGCCACGATCGCCGTCATCTCGGTGCTCCTGGGCGCGGTCGCGGCTGTGCGCGAGGGCTGGGTCGACGAGGTGGTCAGCCACTTCAGCGACGCCATGGTGCTGCT
>DATHUB010000198.1:0-7336 GCA_035462695.1 Coriobacteriia bacterium
CGTCGAAGCCGTTCGCGAGGGCCGTGTCGTCTTCGACAATCTGCGTAAGTTCATTCTCTTCCTGCTCTCATGCAACATGAGCGAAGTCCTCATCATCTTCACCACGGCCCTGCTCTCGCCCAACCCTGCGCTGCTGCCACTGCAAATTCTCTGGATCAACCTCGTGACAGACGGACTGCCCGCACTTGCCCTGGGTGTCGACCCAGGTAGTCCACGCGTCATGGAGCGCGAGCCTCGGTCGTCCGAGGAGTCAATCCTCACCAAGACCCGCCAAGCGCAGGTCGTATGGCAAGGAGCGCTCATAACGGTAGGGGCATTGGTCATGTACCTCGGAGCCGAGTTCAATTGGTTCATCATCGACAGCCCTCAGCACGCACAGACGATGCTGTTCACGACCATCGTGCTCGCGCAGCTGCTCCACTCGTTCAACTTCCGGTCATCGACCAAGAGCGTGTTCAGCGCCGAGTCGTTCAGAAATCGCTGGCTGCTGCTTGCGTTCGTGGGCTCGTTCAGCCTGCACTCGCTCGTGGTGTACGTGCCTTTGCTCCAGCGGGTCTTCAAGACGCAGCCGCTGGGAATCCATGACTGGGTGGCGGTCGTCATCGCCGCTCTCGTGCCGATCGTGCTGATTGACGTCACCAAGCTCGCGCTGGCCGCACGAGCTCGCAGGAGGGGTACAGCGAGTGCCTGACGACCACGCTGACAAGAGCATCGCGAATCGCCAAGAGCTCGCCGTCTTCGCTCACGAGGTGCGGGGCGCCCTCACCGTCATCGCGGGCTTCGCCGAACTCATGCGTCGCCCCCTCCCGGAAGCCGACCGTGAGGCCGCGCTCTCTGGAATCGCGCACGCCGTCAAGCGCATCGACCGCCTCGTGGACGCGGCCCTTTCGGGCGACCTCGACGAGGGCGGCCCCTACGAGGAACTGGACCTCGCCGAGCTCGCTGCCGGCGTCGTCGACGAACAGCGGGCGATAACGGGAAGGCTGATCGAGCTCCACGCCGAGTCGACGCCAGTCGTCCTCGGCGTGCCCGAGGCTCTGGAGCGGGCGCGCGGCAACCTGATCGGCAACTCGCTAAAGTATGCGCTGAGCAGCAGCGTAGTCGAGGTAGGCGTGTCGGTCGTAGGGCAGAATGCGGTGCTTTCGGTCGCCGACCGCGGCCCGGGAATCCCGAAGAAGGACCGCAAACGCGTTCTTGAGCCGTTCGAGAGACTCGATGCACATGCGGGACTTCCCGGGAGCGGGCTCGGACTCACGGTCGTATCAAGCATCGCCGAAGCGCATGCCGGCCGGGTGCTCATCGACGAACGTGAAGGTGGGGGCACGCTAGTGCAGATCGAGCTGCCCCTCGCTCCGTCGAACGCCTAGGCCTCTTGCTTCATGTAGTCGACGAACGCACGATCCGACTGCTCGATGTGGTCGGCCAGCCAGCGCTGCAGGAACGAGACCAGCGGCTCGACCGAGGTCTTGGTGCCCGTCCGGTAGTCGAGAACCAGTTCCCGCGTGGTCTCCGTTAGCCGACGGTGCTCGGCCACGTGGGTTGCCGAGAGCCTCTCGGGGTACCGGTGCAGCAGCATGAGCGACTCCTCTGCCGAGAAGTGAACGATCACATACTCGGTGAGCTTCTCGAGCACTTGGAGCACGCTGGAGTCATCGCCGTCCTGTTCGGCAAGGAGCAGCTCGTTGAACAAGCGGAAGAGGCCCCGGTGCTGGTCGTCCACGATGGGGTCCCCGGTCTCCATCGCCGGGTCCCAATCGATCTGCGGCATGCGCGACTCCTCGAATGGATGCGTTGTCATGAGTGGGTCAGAAACGAAGCGTCACTCGCGAGCGGTCTAGCGTCTAGGCTCGAGCGCCAGTTCGACAAGACGGCGACAGAGCTCCGGGAATTCCATGCCCGCGGCCCGGGCGGCGTCGGGGAGCAGCGAAGTCGGCGTCATGCCCGGTATCGTGTTCACCTCGAGAAGCCACACCGTACCGTCCTCTTCGACGATGGTGTCGGCTCGTGACATCCCACGACAACCCAACGCGACGTGGGCCTCGAGAGACAGCCGCACGCACTCAGAGCGCGCTTCTTGGCTGACGCGAGCCGGAATGATATGTCGGCTCATGCCCGGCAGGTACTTGGAGTCGTAGTCGTAGAACTCGTGCTCAGGAACGATTTCGAGAGTCGGAAGCGCCTCGGGCCGCTCGTTGCCGATAACGCCGACCGTCACCTCGGCGCCCGAGACGAAGCGCTCGACCAGGATGCTCGAGTCGTAGCGGAAGGCCTCCACGATCGCCGCGGGCAGCTCGTCAGGGCCGTGGGCGATCGTGACTCCGATGGCCGAGCCCTCGTTGGCGGGCTTCACGACGGTCTTGGGGCCAAGAGCGGTGGTGAGGTCGGCGAGGTCGAACTCGTCTCCTCGGCGCAGCACCCGATAGTCGGGGCTTGATAGGCCCGCCTGAGCGAATACATGCTTGCTCATGACCTTGTCCATGGCCAGTGCGCTCGCAAGCACGCCGGAACCCACATAGGGAAGCTCGAGGAGTTCGCAAAGGCCCTGAACCGTGCCGTCTTCACCGAAACGGCCGTGCAGGCAGATGAATACGACGTGCGCGTTTGCGTCGGAGAGCTCGGCGATGAACTCATCACTCCCCGTGTCGATCTCAACGACGTCGAAGCCGCTGTGCATCAGCGCCTCGGCGACTTGCCGACCACTGTTCAGCGAGACTTCTCGTTCGGCCGAGCGTCCGCCAACCAAGAGGGCGACTCGTATGTCTGTCGGTACGATGGGCATGTTCACGCTCCCGCTAGAGCAGGCTGCCAAGACGGAGGTAGTCAGCGCCGATAAGTGCAGTCCACCACAGCACCACACCCAGTAGCGTAGCCACGGCGCCATACAGCAGAGCCGAGGCGAACAGACCTCTACGAACAGCGGCGTTGTGCCGCGTAACCAGCCAAGTCACCAGACTCACGATGGGTCCTAGTGCAGTCAATGCGACACCGACGTAAAGCGCAGGACGGTAGATTGCCGAATCGTAAGTGGCCACGCCCTCAGGCAGCAACGTGAGTTGCCACGCCAGAAGCGCGGCATAGGCGACCCAGAGGGCCTCGTAGGCAACGAACGGCCAGATAGAGACGCGCGCGGAGGCGGTGCCTGGCTCGGGTTCAGAAGCGAGTACCGGCTCGGGCTCGGGCTCGGGTTTGGGCTCTGACTCGGTGGCCACGGTCACGGCTTCATCGGGCACCGGCGATGCATTCTCGTCCGGGACTGCAGATTCTTCCGGCGAGACATCCACGCCGGCCGTCTCATCGACTGCCTCCACGGCGATCGCATCCGGTTGCTCGGCTATCTCCTGACCGGCCTCGACCACGGACGGGCTCACAGGCAACACAGACGGCTCGAACTGCTAGAGCTCCTCGGCATCGTCTCCCAGTCCTGCGATGATCCGCTGGAGATCGTCCTCGTCGGGCTCCTCAGCTGCGTCAGGACTCAGCTCTAGGGGGGCAGCTGATGCGACTGGCTCGGACCCGGTTTCTGCGCCTTCGTCCAGCGCCTCATCGCCCTCTACAGGCAGGGGGAACTGTTCTTGCGCTGCATTCGGATCGGTCGTCACGCGTACCCTCCCTCTCGGCTGCAGCAAGTGTAGGGGGTGTCGCCCCTGGCCTCAACCGTGTTGCCCTGCTCACAAGCTTGGCAGAGCAGCTCCAAAGTTTCTCCATCATCTGCCACGGTGCGATGGGTATCCTCAGGGTAAGAACGGTGCGCAGCAGCAGAACGCTCGCGCGCTCCTACTACCTGCGACTTAGCGTCCAACGTTCCACATGAGAACAAGGAGCGATTCATGACCGAATACGATTCGGACTACGTGCCGCCCGAGCCCCCGGGATCGGCTTCGGCAAGTGAGAGCGAAGAGCAGCGGCCGGTCTACGGCTATCCGCCTTCGCAACCGAGCCCCGAGCCAGCGGTTCCACCGGTCTACCCTGGATACTACGAGCAGGCGGCGCCTCCGCAGGCGGAACGCCGCGGCGGCGGGAACGGTGTCGGAATCGTGCTCATCGCCGCCCTCGTCGCGTTGATTGTCGCCGGTATCGCCGGCTTGGCAGGCGGTTTCATTGGCGCCCAGTTCGCAGACAGTGGCACTGACGGAGTGCTCGGCATGGCGAAGGTGCAGGTCGTGCCGTCGAAGACGACCGAGCCTGTCGTGGCGGCTGCTGCTGCGGCCGTGCCGTCGGTAGTGAACATCGACGTGCGCGCAGGAACGTCCTCGGGCGGAGAGGACTCCCTTCCCCAGGACCATCCCACCGTCCCCATGATCGGCAACGGGTCGGGTGTCGCCTATAAGCGAGTGGACGGCGGCGATGGCGGAACCTACATCATCACGAACAATCACGTCGTCGAGGGCGCCGAACAACTCACGGTCCGTGACGTCTCAGGCAAGTCTGCGAAGGCGACGCTCGTCGGCCGCGATCCGGAGACGGATATCGCAGTGATCAAGGTGAGCGAGGATCTCCCGGTGATCGACACCGGCCAATCAGCGGACCTGATCGTCGGACAGACCGTGGTCGCAATCGGCTCGCCCTTCGGTCTCGAGCACTCGGTCACTTCAGGTGTCGTCTCAGCGCTCGGCAGATCGCTCACCGACTTCACGGGAAGTAGCGACGGAGCGTACCCGCTCGTTGACGTCATTCAGACTGACGCTGCCATCAACCCCGGGAACTCAGGTGGAGCGCTCGTGGACCGCGGTGGCAAGCTTATCGGCATCAACACGGCGATCTACTCGGACAGCGGGGCAAGTGGCGGCATCGGCTTCGCGGTGCCCGTAGACACGGCCAAGCGGGTCGCCGACCAGCTGATCGAGGGCGGAAGCATCACGCATCCCTTCATCGGGGTCGTTGGCCAGTCCGTGACGCCTGAGTTCGCGCAGCAGCAGGAGCTCAGCGTTCAGGAGGGCGCCTACGTGGCTGAAGTGACCGAGGGTTCCGGTGCGGCGAAAGCCGACATCCAAAAGGGCGATGTGATCACCGAGGTCGACGGTGAGGCCATTCGGACGATGGACGATCTCATCCTCCAAGTGCGGCGCAAGAAGGTTGGCGACACGGTGACCCTCACGGTCGTTCGCGGTGACGAGACCCTTGAGGTCCAAGTCGAGGTTGGTGACAAGCCAGCGGACCTGTCTCTCCCGAGTGAAGAGCAGACGAACAGCGCGCCGGGTCAGTAGCTGAGCTCGGCGGATTCTCAGGTCGTCGAAGAAGGACTCCGGATCGTATTCGGAGTCCTTCGTTTTCGTGGGTGCGGCGCCACGGCTTTTGTCGACTTACCGGCGTTGACCCGAGACTCTCCTGACGCTACACTCGGAATCATTCCGATGTGTGAACACTTCCGAGCGGCGGTGACAAGGTGCTCGATCGAGAGAGCGCATACGAACGTCTTAGGTCGGCCGGACTTCGTCTCACGCCTCAGCGGCGGGCGGTGGTCGAGGCTCTTCTCGGCGATGATTCACATCCCACGGTCGACGAGGTCGCCGAGCGAGTGCGCTCCGCAACCCCGGGAGTGTCGCTGTCGACCGTCTACAAGGTGCTGCACGAGCTTGCCGACCTCGGACTGGTGCGGGCGGTGGATGTGCCTGGCGCGATGCGGTTCGATCCTGACTCTGTCGACCACATCCACGTGGCCTGCGAGAGCTGTGGGCGAATCGTCGACGCGCCGCTGCCCGAGACGGTAGCGAGCCTCCTTGCGGGCGCCGCGGCAGAGGCGGGTGCGAGGGCCTCACGGGTCGACATCATCGTTCGCGGAACATGCGAGGTGTGTGCGTCGGAATCCTGATCGTGCTGCGTGTGCAGCAGCGGTGGATACATAGCAGATGAAGTCATTTGAGAGGAGTCACGTGTATGGAGAGGTATCGCTGTTCCAGCTGCGGCTATTTTCACGTCGGCCCGGCACCCGAGAAGTGCCCGGTCTGCGGCGCGTCCCAGAAGGCGTTCAAGGAGTACGACGGACCCGGTGACCTGAGCGGAACGAAGACGCTCGACAATCTGAAGGCCGCCTTCGCGGGCGAGTCGCAGGCAAACCGGCGCTACACCCTGTGGAAGCGCATCGCCGAGCTGGAGGGTACGCCCGCCAGTGCCGTCGCTGCATTCGAGCGCGCGGCCACCGAGGAGACTGCACACGCACTGGGGCACCTGGCGTACATGGGCGGCTTCGGAACGACTGCGGAGAACCTGCAGGCCTCGGCAGCTGGCGAGAACGACGAGGCAACCGAGATGTATCCGGGCTTCGCCGAGATCGCCGAGAGCGAGGGCTTTCCCGAGATCGCCTTCTACTTCCGCAGCGTGGGCCGCTTTGAGGCCGAGCACCGTGAGGACTACAAGGCCGCTGCTGAGGATGTCGACCAGGCTTAGTGGAAGCCTCGGACCAGACCCGCGGAGTGCCGGATGTCGTCGGCATCAAAGCGCTCGGGAGCCAGGAGATCGGCGAGCTGCTCGAGGAGCTGAGGCAGCCTCGCTTCCGCGTCCGGCAACTGACGCGCTGGCTCTACCTGCGTGCAGCACGCTCCTACGGTGAGATGAGCGATCTGCCCGCCGGCCTGCGAGAGGACCTCGCGGGCCGGCTCGCTCTCCCCTTCCCCGACATCGTCGAGCGGCAGGTTTCCGAGGACGGCACCCGCAAGTACCTGCTGCGGCTCGCCGACGGCGCCACCGTGGAGTCCGTGGGACTGCCGGCCGAAGACCGCCTGACCGTGTGCTTCTCCACGCAGGCGGGATGCGCGATGGGCTGCGCCTTCTGCGCGACCGGCCTTTCCGGCTTCACGAGGCAGCTCGGCCCCGGAGAGATGGTTGACCAGCTCATCGTGGTTGCCGAGGACTTCGGCGCGCGGGTCAGCAACGCGGTCGCGATGGGTCAGGGAGAGCCGTTCGCGAACTACGAGCGGGTCTTGTCGGCGCTTCGCTTCATGAACAGCCCAGACGGTCTGGGCATCGGCGCCCGACACATCACCGTCTCCACCTGCGGTCTTCTGGCTGGCATCCGACGATTCTCCGAGGAACCCGAGCAGTTCACGCTTGCGGTTTCGCTTCACTCCGCCGTGCAACCGACTCGCGACCGCTTGATGCCCGGCGTGCGTGCCGTGCCGTTGCCTGAATTGCGGTCTGCCTTGGCAGAGTACGCAGCGGCTACGGGTCGCCGTCCGTCCTTGGAGTTCGCCCTCCTGGCAGGCGTGAACGACTCGGAGACCGAACTCCACGCGCTAGTCGATTTCTGCCGCGGTCTCCTCGTACACGTCAATCTGATCCCGGCGAATCCGGTGGAGGGGACGGGTTTCGGCCGCGCCGCCGCGGATCGAGTGCGACACTT
>DATHUB010000199.1:0-14176 GCA_035462695.1 Coriobacteriia bacterium
GCGTGAACCGCTCGGCCGGCCCTCTGGGCCCGCTGCAGTTCGGCCGGATAGGCCCGCATGAAGTAGCCGCGCGAGAACAGGCCGGTCGCGTTGTCCAGGATCGTCTGAGACGCACGGGTCGAGAGCTCTCTTCGGAACTCGCCGACCAGCAGCGTCGCGACACCGGCAGTGCCGAGTAGTACCGCTGTCTGCCACAGGAACCGCACCGATACGTAGACGAGGTCTTCGTGGAGCGCTCCCCCCGCGTAGGGGATTGCATTGTGCGGAAGCACTCCTGCGAACTCGAGCCACTCGACGCCACCGAGCAGCAGCACGCAGGCCAGGGCCTGGAGCCAGATGTCCCGGGATCTCGGCAGAATGAAGGCGGCCTCGAGGATGAAGAGCGAGTACATCGACCAGAACCACGAATTGGCCCCGCCGCTGAAGTAGACGAGCACTGTCACGACTAGTGCGTCGAGGCCCAGCTGCAGGTTGTTCCAGACAGCGATGTTTCCGAGACGCCGGTAGTTCAGCGAGTAGAAGGTGTTGTAGAGAACGACGAAGCCCAGCGCCAAGGCCGGGATCCACATCAGGCTCGCAAGCTCCGCCACCGGGATCCGAGTCGCGTAGAGAAGGCCCCCGAGGATGGAGTACAGCACGAGCACGATTATGAGCACCCAGCGGACCCGAATGACGAGGCCCACTCGGCGAATATTGGCCTGCAGCGCCTCGATGTCGTAGCGCGTAGGCTGCTCGCGCCAAGAGACCATGAGCGAGCGCGCGATCTTCTTCCTTAGGCGGCTCGGCGACACGTCAGTCGCGACCCTTCTCTCGACTTCACGGCTTGTTGCGGCAGGCACGATAGGCAACGAGTGTATACGGGCACTCGTCGCGCCAGCAAATGCTTCAGGGAGGCCGGCCCAGCCTATACTGACTGCCAGGAGGCTCGTACCCGTGAACCCTGTAAGCATATTCCAATCGCTCGAAGCCGCCGCCGCGTGGCTTCGCGGCTTTGGTTCGGCCTACGAAGTCGTGCTCGTGATCGCGGCGGTGGTGCTCGCGTTGGCGGCACTCCTCCCCGCGACGGAGCGCTGGAGGGGCTGGTTCCTTGCGGGCGCGGCAGCGTTACTCCTCGCAGGTGAAGGTGTGCTTGTCTGGTTTCACCTGCGCATCTACCAGCTCGCCGCAGTCGTTTCGCCTGACGGCGTGGCAAGTGGCCATGTTTCCGTCCCGCTATGGGTCGAGAGCGAGAAGCTGTTCGTTTGGGCCCTGATCGTGGCCGTACTCGGGATGCTCATGCGCCGACAGCGAGACGACCTTCTGCAAGGCGTGATGCTCGTGGCCGCCGTGCTGATGTTCGGCGCGGGACTGCTCGGCAAGCCATTCAGCGCACCGCTTCCCAGCTTCTTCGGCCAGTACTACGGCTACTTGCAGGCAATGGCGGCAGGCGGAGTGGCTGCGCAGGGTGCGTACGAGGGCATGGAGAGCGCTCGGCAGTTCTACTACAACGCCTGGTACATGTGGGTGCACCCACCCATGCTGTTCCTCTCTTACGGCGCATTCGCCATCTCCTTTGTCGCAACGCTCAGGATGATCGCCACGAAGCGCGCGAGCTTCGAGACGACGGCCTATCGGTGGGCCCGATTCGGCTACGTGTGGCTCACTCTCGGCATGTTGCTCGGCTTCCCGTGGGCGCTGGCCGCGTGGCAGGGCGAGGCGTGGTGGTGGAGCGGCAAGGTGAACATGTCGCTCATGATGTGGCTGCTGTACACGGCGTACCTGCATGCCCGCCTGTACCTGCGTCGAAACGGAATGTGGAAGGCGGTCGCTGCCCTCGCCGTGCTCTCGTTCGTCATTCTCGTACTGACCTACATCGCGACCTACGTCGTGCCCGGGGCTCACAGCTATGCCTCGATGGTGAGTTCGCCTGCCCGGGCGTTCACGCTCGCGCTTCTTCGAGGGGGGGCTGCCTAGTGGGCCTCGAGGACATCCGACAGCGGGCTTGGGACTTCGGACTCACCGTGGTGACCGTCGCACTCCTCGCCTCCCTCGGAGTGCAGTCGTTCGTCGGTACGGTCTACGTGTGGTGGGCCGAGCGCTCCGTTCCGGGCTGGGAGCAGGCCGGCTACACCGACTTCATAGCCGTGATGAACACGATTGCCGCGCCGCAGCTCGTACTGCTCGTGATCGTGATGGGCCTGTGCGTGCCCAAGCGGCTCTTCAAGCGCACGACACTGATCGCGGTATCGGCGGCGATGCTGCTGGCTGGCCTGGTGGCCTATGCCACGACCGACAGTGTCCCCATCGGCCTTGTCGTCTATCTGTCGCTCGCAGCGCTCATCCAAGTCGCGGTCGTCGTGCTCACGGCCGCCGGCGCTCGCGGACCAAGCTACCTGACAGAGGGACGGCTCACGAAGCTCGGCAGCGGCCTGCTGCACCTCGGCTTCATCGTGTTCGCGATCGTAGTGGCGGCCTTGCAGCGCTCGAGTCTGATGCTGCCCGTCTTCTGGGTCGCGACCGCGTTGACGCTGGCGGGGATGCTGTTGAGCTTCTACGCAGACCGACTCGCTTGGCGGCGCTAGGGGGCTCGCGCGGCCGGGTGGCCGTTCCTAGTGGAACTCGGCGTCTCCGTGGTAGACCGCCAGTCCCGTAGGGGTGAGAGCGTAGGCGTCATGCATGACTGTGAGCGCGACGTAGCCGCGGGCGATCAGCTCGGTCAGGTCCTCGTGCGCCTGCTCCTGGTCCTCGCCTTGGTAGCCGTGATGCTTCAGAGACGTGATCGATCCGTACGGCTTGGCCTTTGACTGCGACACCATGCGGTAGGAGGTGTCCTGATCGAGTAGCTCGACGCCGTCTTCAGGAGCCCCGGTCCGCTCGGCAAGCTCGCCGAGTGAGGCGAGCAGCGACAGCAACCTAAGGCGCTTCTTGTCCGGCATTGTGTCTCCTTCTAGGCGTCGCGAACCATCGCCGCCACGAACTCGGCGGTCTTCTCCATCAACTCGGGATCCAGCTGGTCGACCGTGTCGGTCTTCCAGTGCCAGTTCACCGGGAGGCCGTTACTGTCGAACGCCATGATGCTCACGGCCTTGAAGCCGCGAGCCAACGCGGCGGTGGCGTCCGTCGACAGGCCTCTGAAGACGCGGGGCTTGATGACGGTATCCGTCTCGCGAGAGACTCGCCGAGCGAGTCCCACGAGTCGCTGGCTTGCGCGGTACCGGCGCGCCATCCCCTCAGCGCTTGCCCAGTGCAACTGGCCCGAACCGCAGCCGTCGATGTTGATGATGAGCGCGTCTTTGAGGTCGTCGGCGAAGTCGTGAAGCAGCGCCTGCATTCCGAAGGTGCCGACCTCCTCGGCTCCTGTGGCGACGAACCAGATCTCCTTCTCGGTGAGCTCGCGGTCTATGTCCTCGGTCACCCGGCGCCGTATGCGGGCGGCCTCGTTCGCCGCGAACTCAGGATCGCCGATCGGATCGTCGCCGGCCCAGCCGCCCTTCCAGCCGAACCCGTCGTCGTCCTCGTCTTTTTCCTCAAAGTTGTCCCAGGACCCGATGTCGCGACCAGCCTTGCGCGCGTCGAAGTCCTCATCGACGCCGAGCCAGCCCTTGACGTCCCCGTTCTCGCGGCGCTCCTTCTTGCGACCCAGCTTTCCGAGCAACCCCTTCGCTCCGCGAGGCTCGCCACTTTCGACCGGCTGGCGGGCAGGGCTGGTCGGAGCAGTCGCGTTGCCGTTCCAGCCTTCCACCTTGGACCCGGACGGCGTCTCGGCCGACTCCTCGGCGACGGCGGCGAAATCGATGGTGTCGAAGTCGAGCACGCCCTGTTCGCGGCGAGCCTCGGCCGCGGGCGACTCGTCCGCCCAGGCGAAATCGGCCGGGAGCGCGTTGGGGTCGCCTCCCGCCGGCGTGTACTGCAGCAGCGAGCCCTCCGGAACGACGTCGGCTTCCTCCGCAGCGGCGGGCCCCCGTCGAATCTGCGGGAAAGAGCCGGTGGTCACGAGCGACGTCGCGTCCGGCGCCGGTACCAGGCGCTCCATCACGCCCAGCATCGCCGCAACCCCTGACGCGTTGTCGTTTGCCCCGGCCACCAGCGGCATGAAGAGTTCGCGATGCACGTTGATGAAGAGCGGCACGACGAGATACGCGGCTACGGCCATCGTCGCGTACCAAAGGCCTGGTTCGAGCGACGCCGTGAACGGCAGGACCATGAGCAGGATCATCACGGGTGTGAGATAGGTGCACCACTTCATGAGCGCGAAGGTGGTGGGGAAACTGCCCACCATGCCCGGCGAGAAGGCGAGCGAGGAGCGCGCAGAGTCGTAGTGGGCGACGACGACGATCCGCCGCAGCCTCTCTCCGCGGCGCGTTCTCGGCACGTGGCGTGCGATCACGTTCTGGCTCGGGCCTTTCGGCATGAGCCGGGTGAGACCCCAGCGAGTGTCGAGGTCGCTCCATAGGAAGAAGGCGACGATCGCCGAGACGGCAAGCGCCGCCCAGACGGCGAACGGCGGAAACGACGCGAAGCCCGCCGCGAACGCGGCCAAGAGCGTCAGCAAGTGATAGATGACATAGGCCCAGGCGTAGGTCCGCGGAGCGTCGAACTCGTGGACCTCGGTTTCGAGCCCATACGAGCCGAACGTCGTCGCGAGCCACTCGGCCGCCCGATGCTCCGAATCCGTAGTCGCCGGGCGCGGGCCGATCTCCTCGGCAAGTGTTCGTGCATAGTCGATGAGCTCGGCCATAGCTTCCCTCCGAGATAAGACGCCCGTACCCCTAGCTGCATCATAGTGGCAACGTCTGGCAGGTGGAACGCCTACGGGAGAAGCGTTGCGTCGATTACGGTGCGGTCAAGCGTGGTTGTGCCGTCCACTCCCACGCTGATGAGGTCCACGGCGATCAGCCGACGCGGAAGTTCCGACGTGTAGTAGAGGATCGAGGCGCCATGCGGAAGGCGGTCTCGACCTGTCACCACGGGGTCGTAGGGCATGCCGCCAATCGTGCCGGAGTTCACCCGCACCCCGCCGTTAGGCATGCGATACAGGCGGGCCGAGTGCGTGTGACCCGACAGGATGACCTGCGCAAGATCGATGAGCGATCGCTCCGCCAGGGGATTATGGGCGGCGATGATGTCGGGCATCGCCTGGTCCGCTGCGGCACGCGTCTCGATCTCCGTCCGCGCGGCCTGTGTCGCGCTTTCCACCGCCGCGCGGTCAGGCTCGATGCCGGGGTCTTCTCCCGACGGATCGGGAACGGGCAGGATGGTGAAGCCCTCGATCGTCACGGTCGAAGTACCGGCGACCGTTATGTTCGGCTGCCGCTCGAGTGCTGCCAGGATGACCGCCGAGTCGTGGTTGCCCGGCACGAAGACCTCGGGGACGGAGGTCACGACGAGCGATGGGAGCAGTGCGGCCTCCTCGGCACTGCCGGCGATGGCGAGGTCCCCGGTGTCGATGACGAGTGAGGCCTCGTAAGACCGGGCGAGCGAGCGCGCCAGCTCCGCTCCGACCGGATCCATGTGCAGGTCGCTCACGTGCAGGACGCGGAAGGTGCCGGGCAGTCCTCCGCCCGGCGCGATGGAGCGTGGGTCCGCGTAGTAGGCCGCGAGGTCCTGGGCGATCTTCGACACCTGCCCACGCAGTTGTTCGATCTGGCTCAGACGCGCCGAGAAGATCGTCTGCAGTCGGGGCACGTAGGAGAGCGCGCCCTCGAGGCGCGGTGACGCCAGCGCGGCGGGGTTGAAGGTGGAAACCGCGACAGAGGCCGACCCGATCACCAAAGCGAAGCCGAGCACGGTACCGGCGACGACCACCGCGAATCGCCGTCGCAGAGCCAGGAGCACGATCCCCGACACGACTGCCGCCACCAGTGCCGCGAGCGCGGCGAGCGCGGCGATATCCCGCCGAGCGCTTCGCGCCTCGCCCTCGATGACTTCCGAGACCGTCGCTGTCGCCTGCGCTGCCTGCTCTCTCAGAGTCGCTGCACCAGGCTGAGACGGCTCCGAGTCGCGTGCAAGCAGTCGTTGCACCGCCGGCACATCCACCGACTCCACGGTAAGCGACAGCCGAGCAGGGCCAATGTGCGTCCTGACGACCGCTTCGCCGAAAGGAGGCACCCTCAGCGAGGTCTGTCCCGGCCACCCGACGGCCGGGCGGGCTTTGACGACCAAGGGCCCCACGTGAACGGTCCGCCAGACGGTGGTGGACACAAGCACCCCTACTGCAAGGGCCAACAACACAGCCCCGACGTCGACCCAGAAGGTCCGGCGGCGGGGCGATAACGCGTGCGTGGCAGCAGAATAGTGTGTCTCGGGCTCGGGCATGTCAGGTAGATACCCGAGCGGCTGCGGCTACATGCCCGGCGCGCCTCCGCCGTGACACTGCATGCACTCGCTGATCCGACGATCGGCGTGCTGCACCGCAAGCACCGGGTCGTTGCTGTGACAGACGCATCCGGGAATCGGAATGTGGAACTGCCTCTTGGTCACGTGGGGGACCTGGCCGTTGGCTTCGAGCTCCGCATAGGCTGCCTTCGCCTCCGCGCTCGGCGGCCACATCGAGCCGAAACGGTAGAGCGTCGCCCCTGCGAAGAAGATCACCGCGACGGTGACGAAGGCGCCGAACAGGACGCGTCTCCAAAGCGGGGCGCGCGGCTCTTCGTCCGCTTCACCGACGGCGGGAGCGTCCTCTGAAGGCTCTATGACCTCGAAACTCTCGTTATCTGAATCCATTGCGGGTCTCTTCCATTGGAGGCCGGGAGGTTCCGGAAGACAACAGGAAACTGGCAGTCATCCGATCTACTCCGTGCCCGTGGGCACGCGTCCCGCATGGCAACCGGCGCACTGATTCATCCGATACTCCGCATGCTGCGCGACGAGTTCCTGGTCGTCGCTGTGGCAGCGGCACCCGGGAATCTCAATCGCCAGCGGCGAGGCGGGGTCGGGAGCGGGTACATCGGCAGCGGGCTCGGCGGCGCTCTGCTCGGGCGCCCCAGACGAACCGCTCACTCCGGTCGCGGAGGGCGCAGCCGGCTCGGCGTACGGAGCGTCCATTCCTACGGCAGTCGGCGAGGACGGCTGCTCGGGGGTGCCGAAGGCGTACAGCACGCCTCCGGCACCCACTACGAGCGCAAACACGATGACGACCGAGATGAGGACTCGGCGATTCACTTACGCCACAGCCTCGCCGGTACCAAGGATCTCGTCGAGATCCGCGCGAGGGGACTCGCCGATGGGGCGGATGCCGAAGTTCTCGACGAGCACGCCGAGCACGGCGGGGGTGATGAACGCAGGAAGGGTGGGGCCAAGCCGGATGTCTTTGACGCCCAGATGGAAGAGCGTCAGCAAGATGGCGACAGCCTTCTGCTCGTACCAGGACAGGATCATCGACAGCGGTAGACCGTTCACGTCGGTGCTGAAGGCGTCGGCGAGTGCGGTGGCTACCTTGATGGCCGAGTACGCGTCGTTGCACTGGCCGACATCCATGAGGCGCGGTAGACCCCCGATCTCGCCAAGCTGCTTGTCGAAGAAGCGGAACTTGCCGCAGGCGAGCGTCAGCACGATCGTATCGGCGGGCGTCTCCTCCACGAATTCGGTGTAGTAGTTGCGGCCCGGGCGCGCGCCGTCACAGCCGCCGACCAGGAAGAAGTGGCGGATCGCGCCGCTCTTGACCGCCTCGATCACGGTCGGCGCGACCGACAGGATCGTGTTGTGGCCGAAGCCTACGAGAACCTCGCCGTTGGCGGTGTCCCACTTGAACCCATCCATCTCGAGAGCCTTGTCGATGACCGCCGAGAAGTCGGTGCGGTGCACGTGCGGCACGCCGGGGAACTGAACCGGCCCGCTCGTGAAGAGGCGGTCACGGTAGCTGTCCCTCGGCGGCATCAGACAGTTCGTCGTCATGAGGATGGCACCGGGGAACTCTACGAACTCCTTGTGCTGGTTCTGCCACGCCGTGCCGAAGTGCCCGACCAGGTGCTCGTGCTTCTTGAGCTCCGGGTAGGCGTGGGAAGGAAGCATCTCACCATGAGTGTAGACGTCGATGCCTTTGCCAACGGTCTGCTCGAGGAGCGCCGCGAGGTCCGCAAGATCGTGTCCTGAGATGAGGATGGCCTTGCCGGTGCGCTGGCCGAGAGGAACGGTGGTCGGAGTAGGCTGTCCGTACGTGCCGGTGTTGCCGGCGTCCAAGATCTCCATCGTGCGCAGGTTCACCTTGCCGCACTCCAGGGTGATGCCGACCCACTCATCGAGTCCGAGCGTGGTATCGCTGAGCGCTGCGAGGGCGCGGAAGAGATAGGCGTCGATCTCGGCGTCCGTCTGGCCGAGCGTACGGGCGTGGTGGGCGTATGCCGCAACGCCCTTGAGGCCGTAGAGAGTGACCTCCTGAAGCGACTGCACGTTCTCGTCGCGGGTCGTGTCCCACGGGCTGCCCAGCTCGGCACCTTGAGCGATCTTGCCGTCGAGGTCGGAGGCGAAGGCGAGAGCGGCGTGCCCTGACCATGCGGTGGTTCCTCCCGCGGCGGCGACATCGGCTTTGAGTCCCTCGCGCAGACGTACGGCCTCGTCAACCTTCGCGGCGATAGTGGTCGCGTCGAAGTCGACGTTTGTCAGCGTCGTGAAGAGGGCGTCCTCAACGAAGCTGTCCGCTTCAGCGGTGGCGATTCCAAGCTCGGCCGCTGCGAGTGCCACGGGGGCCAAGCCACGGCTGGCGTGGTTGAGAAGGTCCTGCAGTGCTGACACATCCGGTGTCTTGCCGCAGACACCCACTTTCGTACATCCGGTGCCGTGCGCAGCCTGCTCACACTGGTTGCAGAACATCTCGGTTAGCTGGTCCGTCATTCTCATCTCCCGTTGTCGTTGCTGTTGTCGTTACCTGAACGATTTGATGTGCGGTCTAGCCGTGGATCAGGGCGGGGAGACAGCGGGTGCATACCCACGTGCTCGTGCCCTTCGTGCGAACAGGCAGAAGAGGACCGTCGTCCTCGGATCGGCCGCAGTTGAAGCAGTGCTGGGGCTCGTAGGTCCTGCGGCCGGCGGCGACGGCCTCCGAGATCTGCTCGGCGACGTGCTCCTCGACGGCCTCGTGGTCGAACGCGACGGCGTCCCGCGTCTCGAGCGTCAGCGCTCCGGTGGGGCATACGCCGAGGCAGAAGCCCGCACCGTCACAGAGTTCTTCCCTGACGACCTTGGCCTTGCCGTCGACGATGACGATGGCGCCCTCAGCGCACGGCGAAACGCAGACGCCGCAGCCGTTACACAGCTCCTCGTCGATGTGGACGATCTGTCGGTTCACGGTGGTACTCATCTACTGGGTCCTTTCGCGGTGCTGCTAATGAGCAGCAGGTCGGTGCGGCTTGTCGGAAGTAACATCTGCGCCGCTGCGCTCCATCTCGCGCCTCCACTTGCGGCCCTCAAGCACGTGCTTGATTCCGTCGATTGCGTGGCCCTTGCGCCACGACTTCGGGCCCGAGTAGCGCATCATGGCGCGCTGCCATTCGCGCTCGTCGGACTTGTAGCAGTGAGTGTCACAGTGGGCGCAGAACGGCTTCGGGTCCTTCGGGCACAGCGCGCGCCGCTTCTCGGCGTAGGCCAGATGCGTCTCGCACTCGTCACAGAGCCGTGGGACCTTGCGCCCGTACACGCCGAGGGTTTGGCCATCAGTAGTGACAACGTGCCGATCTGAAGCGGCGTGGTGTCCGTCGCACCATATCTGTATGAAGTCGGCGAGGACCCTGGTGTCGTGCTGGACCTTGCCGTCCTTCATGCGCTCGACGAACTTCTGCTGCATCCGTGCCCCTTCTCAGTGCGTATCCTCGCGACGCCCATGGAGGCTTTCGCTCGAGTCGTAGATTAGGCGGCGGCGCGGCTGCCTTCTTTGACGGCGGTCAAAAGTGACAAGAATCTTTACAATCCGAGTAGGGAATAATGCCGCCGTCTCCATTTCCGACCCCAGGAGCCCTCAGATGCCAGCAGATTCAGACATCCGGCCGGACGTGTGGGCCGCCTTTCGCGCCTGCAGACTCTGGCGTACCGCCAGCGATGAGGCGGTTGCGGCGCTGGCGCGCAAGGCGCGAGTTCGCGAGGTGACTCGTGGCACCAGCCTGGCGGTAGAGGGCGATCCCGCTACCGAGTTCGGCGTCGTCGTGGCGGGTCGGGCGCGAGTCTTCTACTTGGGCGCCGACGGCCGCCAGATCACGTTCGAGACCCTCGATGTGGGCGATCCTCTCGCCGCTGTGGCCTCGCTCGCCGGCGGACGCTATCCCGCACAGATCGAAGCGGCGACACCCGCCACGATCGCTTGTGTGGCCGCCGAGGCCCTCTTCGAGTTGGTTGAAGCCGAGCCGCACGTGGCAAGGACGCTGATCGCCGACCTCGCTGGCCGCGTCGTGAACTTCACGGCCGTAGTGCAAAGCCTCGCGCTCGACGTGCCGAGCCGAGTCGCCCGCTACGTGTTCCAGCGCTCGCTGCAGTCGGGGCGGCCGACGTCGGCCGGCTTGGAAGTCGACCTCGGCATGAAGAAGGGCGAACTCGCGATGGCTCTCGGCACCGTCCCGGAGACGTTGTCGCGAGCGTTCGCGAAGCTGAAGGACGATGGATTGCTCGAGGTCCATGGCAGCAAGGTCACGGTTCTCGACGTGCGGGCGCTCGCGGCCATGGGAAGCGGGTACGGGGAGGGCTAGGGCGATCGCTTAGTGCTCCCTGAGAAGCCGATCGGCTTCAAGCGCCTTCTCGCGAGCCGCGTAGTACTCGTCCGTCAGCTGCTTGGTCGTCTCGGCGTAGGCCTCGGCTATGGCCTGCTCCGGGGTGGAAGGCAGGTCCTTGGCAAGTTCCACGGCCCTCTCATCTTTGCGGTTGTACTCCTTGATGATCTTGTTCGCCCCTGACAAGTTGTCCTTGAGCCAGGCGGCGTCGGAGCGCTGAGACAGCTTGTTCATCTCGATTCGCACGCCGAGATACTTGAGGTACTGCTCGAACGGCGCAGCCGGGAAGGCATCTTCGGCGGACTCGAAGTTCTCTCGAGAGTCTTTGAGAATTCCGGCAACGGAGCGGTTGAGCTTCTGGGAGTCTCGCACGCCGGCTTTGGTCAGCTTGTTGTAGGCGGTGACTGCGCGGTCCGAGACCTTGTCCGCCTCGACCACTCCCTCCCACCCTTCGGTCGCTGGCGGAAGTGCCGAAGCGGCGCTCGCGTTCGCCTCGAGAATCTCAGGGGCTGGGTCGAGCATCTTCTGACGCGTCACCGCCGATGCCTTGAGCAGGTCCGCCTGCTCCCGCTCGTCGTCGTTCAGGTCGGGGCGTGCCTGGTCGATCAGCTGCACGGCACGAGTCAGCATCACGTCGGCGTCATCGACGCGCTGGATGGCGTCGCGCGCCTTCTCGCCGAGTTCGGGCTCCATCTCGGCCCTCACGACCGAGTCGATCTCGACGACTACCCGATCTGAGTCTTGTACGAGCGTCGTCGCCTGATCGAGACGCCTCGCCGCATCAAGTCGAAGAGTGAACGTCCGATACCCCAGAAGCAGGAACGCGACGATGGCAACGGCACCGATCAGAAGGATTGCGACGAGCAACATATGCCGTTTGGGGCTCGTGATCACCAGCCGCCTTTCGACCTGCTGCCCGCTAACCGGCGTCGACTCCTCGGGTGCTGTCGTTTCCTCGCTCATGCTAGTCGCTCCCATCCGCCGGTTTGGCGGGTGCTCGTCTTGGCCACGCCCTGTGGGGCTTGTGCACCTCCTTGTACCTCAGGAAGGTGCCTGGCGGCAAAGATGAGCGTGCTCCCGGGCGACCGCGCGTGCAAACCACAAAATTTGGAACTTTTTTCGATTGTTGCGACTGAGTAGGCATGCCCGTTGCTTGCACACAGGCAGAGTCGGGCGACCGCCTATTTCCTCCCCCCTCAGAGGCGGGACCCGCCCACTCGAACTATAGAACGAGGCGCGCCCCCCACGCGCCTCGTTTGTTTTTGTCCAAGGTTGTTGACGGGAGCGCCCCCGGGGAGCGGCTACAATCGTGCAGTCTCACTTCCGAGTCCGTGGGGGCCGCGTTGGCATCCGCCGTCGAACGTCTCGTGAATCTGGCCCTGTTCCTCGCAGCCGCGTCGGGGACGGTGACAGCAGTGCGCATCCGTGAAGAGGTCGCCGGCTATCCCGAGGGTGCAGACGACGCCGCGTTCAAACGGATGCTCGAGCGCGACAAGGAGGTCCTGCGCTCAGCCGGACTCGCCATCCGCTCCACCGACGAGGGCGACTACAGCCTTGATCGCTCGGCGACCTACGTCGCACCTTTCAGCCTCTCCTCTGGAGAAGCGGCCGCCGTCAGAGCCGCAGGTGTCGCCCTTCTCGACGACCCGTCGTTTCCGTTCTCGGAGGACCTTCGGCTTGCACTTGCGAAGATCTCCGCCGAGATCGAGGGACCCAGTATCACGGCAACCGCGTCACTTGCCGACGAGGATCCGGCCCGGCAGGGCGTGCTCGTGGCCGAGCTCTCCTCGGCGGCGTCTCGCTGCAAGCTCGTCACGTTCGACTACACCAACACAAGCGGTGCGACGGCATCGCACACTCTCGAGCCATACGGCCTCTTCCTGCACGGGGGGCGCTGGTACCTTGTCGGCCGAGACACTCAGAAGCACGAGGTCCGCACCTACACGGTCGCGCGCATCGGCGCCCTGGTGGTGAACGCGTCTGCTCCGAAGAGCGCGGACTTCGAGCGACCTGCCGGCTTCGACGTCGCGGCCTTCATACGACTTCCCTTCCAGTACGGTCCTGAGTCCGGCGAGTTCGTTGCCACGCTCCGCCTGAATCGCCCTGCCTCATGGCGGGCTGCGGTTCTGACGGGTGGCCGAGGCGATCTGACTACTGACGCTGATGTGGCCGTGTGGACGATCGCCGCGCGCGACCAGCAACGGCTTCTCCGGTTCGTCATCGAGAACGGTCCGGGCATCGAGGTGCTGGGCCCGCCGGAGCTGCTCGATTCGCTCCGAGACGGCTTGCGGACCGCAAGGAGTCACCATGGCTAAGACTCCCAGCGATGCGAGAGCTCGCCGCCTGATCGCGCTGCTCGGCCAGCTACAGTCAGACACGCGCCTGTCCTTGTCCGCGCTTGCCGAGCAGCTCGGTGCGACGCCCGCCGAGCTTGCCACCGACATCGAGACGCTCTCCTTCTGCGGTGTTGCTCCCTACGATCCCTACGCGCTCGTGCCGATCTTCGTCGATGGCGACACCGTCGAAGTGTTCGGCGAAGTCCCCGCCCTTCGGGGGCCGGTTCGCCTCTCCGCGCGGGAGGCGGGAGCCTTGGCCGCTGCCCTGCAGGCGGCGGGCCTCGCGTCCGACGATCCCCTGACCTCTCGCCTGCTCGGCTCGGCGTCGGCCTCTTTCGATGCTGCCGAGCTGGAGCACGTCGTCAGAGCCGCTGGCACGGTGCACGACCGCGGAGTCTACGAGCAGCTCGCCCGCCGCGTCCAGGAGCGCGAAGTGGTACAGCTGGAGTACGTGAGCGCAGCGCAGGACAGGCCGTCCTGCCGAGAGGTCGAACCGCTGGCCCTGTTCGCAGAGCGGGGCGCCTGGTATCTGACCGCGTGGTGCCGAAGCGCCGGGGCGTGGAGGACCTTTCGAGTGGACCGCGTTCGCTCGGTGACCCCAACAGGGGAGCACTTCGACGTGGAGCAAGGGCAGAAGGATTCGGCGCCTCTGAGGGCGTTTGAGCCTGGCGGCCTCCCTCGAGCCCGCGTCTCGTTCGCCCCGGGAGCGGGTTTCTCGGCCAGAGAGTGGCCGGGCGCCGAGGTCGAAGCACAGGAAGGCGACGGCACTCTGATCGTGTCGGTGCCCTACGCCGGCACGGCCTGGATCGCCAGGATGATCGTCGCGCAGCTGGGTCAGGCCGAGGTGATCGAGCCGGCGGAAGTGCGTTCCGCAGTCGGCGATCTCGCCGCCGGACTGCTGGAGGAGTGAGCGCGCATTAGCGCGAGAAGCGCGCCTCGATTGCCGCCGGAATCGCTTCGAACGGGAGACGCTCGACATCGGCCACCGGCAGCGCTGCGAGGAAGTCACGGCCGTAGCCCTTGGTGGTCACGCGCGCGTCCGCGATGACCAGACTCCCGGTGTCGGTCGTCGATCGGATGAGCCTTCCAGCGGCCTTCTTCAATTCGATGACAGCCTCGGGAAGCGTGTAGCGACGCCACGCCACCTTGCCTTCTCGGCACTCGCGTTCG
>DATHUB010000200.1:0-2540 GCA_035462695.1 Coriobacteriia bacterium
AGCCGAGCATGCCGACCCGACCGACGGGCTAGTCGCCGACGATGTGGCGCCGACCTGTGAGCCAGCCGAACCAGATAGGCTCTTCTGATGCCCCTCATGCTCCACACATCGTCATCTAACGCCACGCAGGCTTGCGGAGCACAACTGGCCCATCTCGTGGATGCCGGGGACGTTCTGCTCCTCACGGGCGACCTTGGTGCGGGCAAGACACAGCTCACCAAAGGCCTGGCAGCGGGACTCGGTGTAGCCGAGCCGGTGACAAGCCCGACATTCAACATGCTCCTGGTTCACGAAGGGCGCGTGCCCCTTTACCACTTCGATCTCTACCGTCTGGATCGAGCGGACCAGCTGGACGACCTTGACTACTTCGGCACCCTGGAGGCGGACGGCGTCTCGGTCGTCGAGTGGGGGGACCGGTTCGAGGAAGCATCGCCCGCCGACGGGCTCCTGGTCGCCCTCCACATCGAAGGAGACAGCGAACGGCGTGTTGAGGTGCGGCCACTCGGTCATCGCGGTAGCCAGCTTGCGTCTGAGTGGATCGCCGAGTGCCGGTCGGTCCCTGGAGTCCGCGTCGAAGGGCAGGTCAGATGAGCACTGCCGCCGGGCACCTCGTGCTCGCTTTCGACACCGCCACAGACGCGCTCGCGGTCGGCATCGGTCAGCGTGCCGAGGGGGAGCTCGCCGCCCTTCGCTCCCTCTCGATCGTGAATCCGCGCAAGGCGAACTCGACGTTGCTGCCGACCATCTCCAGCGAACTCGATGAACTCGGGTACTCCGTGGACCAGGTGTGCGAGGTGGTCGTTGGGCGAGGTCCGGGCTCGTTCACGGGAGTGCGCATCGGCGTCGCCACCGCCAAAGGCCTGGCTCAAGGATTGGGAGTGGGCCTGTACGGCGTGAGTACGCTGGACGCCGTCGCTTGGCGGGTGCTCGCCACAGGCGACGTTGCCGAAGGCGATCTTCTCGGCGTACTCGGGGATGCGATGCGTGGCGAAGTCTACCCGGCCCTGTATCGCGTGATAGCGGGTCGTGCGGTCCGGCTGACCGAGGACCGCGTCGCCAAACCACAGGAGGTCGCAGCGGAGTGGGCGGCTGGGCTCGACGAGCCGCTGCTCTTGGTCGGAAACGCGCTCAAGAAGTACGAGGATGTCTTCGTGGGTTCGCTGGGAGCGCGCCAGAGCGTCGCCGAGGAGGGCTTGTGGTCACCGGACGGCGCCGGGCTACTCGCCGCCTACGAGGACGCGCATTCTTCAGGAACCCTTGGGGATGGGGAGCCTGCTCTCGTGCTGCCCGTCTACACGAGGCTCTCAGATGCCGAGGAGACTGAACGTTTGCGGTTGGGGACGGGGGCAGAGCTTCCGCCGACGGGGGTGGCAGGTGGGGCCTCGGCTTTCGTGCACACCCGGCCCATGACGCCGGAAGACATCCCCGAGATCGTGGCCATCGAGGAAGCGACCTTCTCCGACCCATGGTCGACCGGCATCTTCATGAGCGAGCTCTCGGCTCCCCGAAGGGCGTGGGTGGTGCTCGAGGAGTCGGGCATCGTCATCGGATACGGTGGCGTCGCTGCGCTGGGAGACGATGCCCACGTGATGAATCTGGCTGTCGAGTCTGCCCACCGGGGCAGAGGACTGGGACGGCTTCTCCTGCGCCGGCTCAAGGACCTCGCCCTCGACCTCGGGACCAAGCTGGTGACACTCGAGGTTCGGGAGACGAACGAGGCGGCTATCTCGCTCTACGAGTCGGAGGGGCTCTCCATTGCGGGAGTCCGGCGTCGCTACTACTCGGACACCGGGGAGGACGCCCTGATCATGTGGGGGCCGGCAGGCGGCGACGATTCGGCGACACCGTCCCCGGAGTCGCGTTACGGCGAGTGCGCGGCAAACGACTCACTGGCAGCCCGAGGAACCGAAGACACGCTGATCCTGGCTATCGAGAGCTCGTGCGACGAGACGGCGGCGGCCGTCATGCGCGGGACCGATGGGCTGGTCGCAAACGTCGTGGCGAGCCAGATCGATTTCCACGCGCGCTTCGGAGGTGTGGTGCCTGAGATCGCCAGCCGCAAGCACACGGAGGCGATTGTGGGCGTTATCGAGGAGGCGCTCGATCGCGCCGGAGACCGGCTCGGCTGCGAAGGAGCCTTGCCCTTCCGCGAGCTTGACGCGATCGCGGTGACGCACGGTCCGGGGCTCGTCGGCGCTCTCGTCGTCGGTCTCGCCTACGCCAAGGGGCTCTCGTTCGCGACCGGCGTGCCTCTGGTCGGAGTGAACCACCTCGAAGGACACATCTTCGCGAACGTGCTCGCGGATCCCGAGGTGAGGCCACCGCTCGTCGCGCTCCTGGTCTCCGGTGGGCATACGTCGCTCGTGCACATGCCCCGGTGGGGGGAGTACCACACGCTCGGAGAGACGCTGGACGATGCGGCGGGGGAGGCGTTCGACAAGGTCGCGAAGGTCCTCGGCCTCGGCTATCCGGGGGGGCCCGTGTTGTCTCGGCTTGCCGAGGAGGGTAATGCCGAGGCGATCGACTTCCCGCGCGCAATG
>DATHUB010000201.1:0-3598 GCA_035462695.1 Coriobacteriia bacterium
TACGTGCGACATCAGGACTCACATGGTGTCCTGAACTCGCGGCCCTCGGGGAGCTACCCGCGAACGAACGTCACGCTGCGGGAGCCGAGTGAGATGTTCTCGGCCCTGAAGCCAGCCCCCAGCCACGCTTCTGCTTGGACATGCAGCGGGTCGCTCGCCCACCATGCGCTGTGGTTGTAGGCCGACGACGGCAGAGACACGCCAATGATTTCTGACACCTGCGCAAAGGATAGTGTTAGGCGATCTGCCGCTTGCACCTTCAGATAGTCTCGCAGCGGTCCGTACTTGCTCACAATCCGACCTCCGTGGCCTTTGACGGGTGAAGCCTTCTAGCGCCGAGCAGTATGTTGAGCACGCAACGACAAGAATACAGTCGGCGTGGTGTGCGCGCCACTTGAGCGTCATCCCGCTCCTCGCTTTGGAGCGTCGCTGTGGCTTTTGCATGTCTTCCCAGCGAGTCCTGCAGGCGCCGTGGCGACTTGATCCGGATCCGCCCTTCCGCATTCGGCGTCGTTGCCTGCAAACTGTCGTTGTCCGTGACATTGCATACGCTCGGCATCGAACGCTCCGAGGGAGTCGCGCATGTCGGTTGAGAGCGAGACCGCCCGTATCGAGGGAATACCGCTGTTCGTCGTGCTCGATGACGTGTGGCATCGTCGCGCAGGGCTGACTCGGAACTCCCTGCATAGGGCACGTCTTCTCTCCCAGCGCCTACGCCGCAGCGTCACGGTCCTCACTGTGGGCTTTGACGCAAACCTCGAATACTCGAAAGAGCGCATGAGAGAGATGGGCTTGATCGATGACAGCTTTGCTGTTCGAAACCTCTACGAAGATGCAGGGGTCAACGGGACTATCGCGACCGAGTTCTTCGCCGTCCGCTCTGATCCCGGTTCGGTAGTAGAACCCACCTGCACGGTCTGTGTACGCGAAGCCGTATCAGTTGAGCGAGAGTCGTGGGATGCAGATGGGGCGCGGTCGCTCACGTGGTCGTCGGATGACGGCGCCGCTGTGCGACGTGAGTCGTTTGACATCGGCGGAGCGCTTCGACAAATCGAGTGCTTGAATCGGCTCGGGGACGTGGTTCACCGCACCTTCCTCGACCCACAAGGGCGCGCGCGGGCCTCGTCTTGGCTGAGATCGGACGGCAGCCGGAGTTGGCCGGTCGTCTTCTACGACGAGACGGGTTCGCAGACGAGAGCTTTCGAAGACACCAGCAGCATGAGGTCTGCTTGGTTCGAGTCGTTCGCGGTGCACCACGCCGACTCGATCTTCCACGTCGAGACTGGCAGCCCCCACGTGGTCAGGGCGGTCCGCGACATACGGACTCCCGGAGTTGCGAGGGTCAAGTTGGTGCACTCCAGTCATCTCGCCCATCCATACACCTACGGTGCTCCGACCCACCAACGCCATGCTCGAGTTCTGAAGATGCTGAACGACTTCGACGCCTTCGTCTTCCTCACAGAGGAGCAGCGCCACGACGTTGAGACCGAGTTCGGGCCAAGGAGTACTCTGCACGCGATTCCGCACGACGCGCCGCACACCGAGCACCCCGGATCTACCATCAGGGACCAATCCCTTGCGGTCGGCGTTGGCCGGTTCACGGAGCGCAAGAACTGGGAGCATGTGATCAAGGCGTTCGCGACCGTGATCGAGGCGGTGCCGAACGCCCGCTTCGAGCTCTGGGGCATGGGCCCGCTGGAGGGTCGCTACGCTGAGCTCATCACGCAGCTCGGCCTGCAGGACTCGGTGCGCATCATGGGCGCGACTACAACACCCGCGCAAGTGTTTGCCCGTGGGGCGTTCTCTGTCTTGGCAGGGATTCGAGAGGGCTTTCCGCTCGTTGTGCTGGAGTCCATGGCCGTCGGTACCCCTGTGGTCGCCTACGATGGAAAGTACGGACCGAGACAACAGATTCGTGACGGCGTGGACGGGCGACTAGTGCCCTACGGCGAAGTCCGATCGCTCTCCCAGGCGATGACCTCCATGCTTCAGGATGTTGAACGGACGCGACTCATGGGTGCTTCGGCGCTCGAGGTCACCAGCCGGTTCGCCTCTGAACTCTGTGTCGACCGATGGATATCCGTCTCCGCCCAGTCCGTCGTCCAGCGCGACAAGAGGGTGGTCTTCCCCGAGCTTACGGCCTCTGCCAAGTCAGTGCGGGTGCGGAGAGGCACGTGCACGGTCAAGGGTAGTCTGGATGTCCACGGCATGTCGGAGAAGCCGATGCTCCGTCTCTACATTCGGCCACGTGGCACCGTCTTAGGAGCGCGCTATCTTGACCTGAAGATCCGGGCCACGAGACGCGGAGAGATTCGTTTTCGGACGCGGTTCGACTCAACATTCGTGAATGAGGCGTCGGGGCCGTGGGACGCCTACTTGAGTGTGAGCCTGCGGAATGCGCACGACTTCGTCCGTCTTTCCGGGGAGCCGCAATCCATCACGCAAGACGAAGCGGAGCCCGAAGTCTATCTGACCAAGAAGTCGAACGTGAGCTGGAAGTCGCGCGGGCGCCCAGGCCCCAGCTGATGTTGGGCGTGTGCGGCCGTGCTCGGCCGCACGTCATTTGGTGGCCCGGCCGAAAGCCGAGGCGGCTCTCCTGTGACTAGGGCTTCAACCCCCACGCGAAGCGCGGTTAAGCGAAGCTAGCTACGGGCATACAATAGCTAACAAGCCGCGCGTCAGGCGGATGTGATGCCTCGGCATTCGTTAACGGTTTCCTGTTCCGGGTGACCGGCGACCGGCACGTTCACGACGTTCTTGCTAAGCGGCATCGAGTTAACTCGCCACCTGTGCCCGCATTCGCGGGGCTCGAACCATTCGGGGTGGCGTCACGAAGACCGGAGCGGAGCTCACGTAGCGACCCCGGGCCAGGATCCAAGAAGCACATCTTGAAGCTCTGCTTTCGCGACCCTTCTCAGGGCCTGTGGACGCACGTCATTGTCGGAACGACAAGGGGGATGGTCTAAGTGACAAGTCGCCAACCAGCGGAAACCGTGGAACCTACCGCCAGCGGAAGGCCCAGGGGGCGCAGGTTGTGGATCGCGGGGGGCATCTTGCTCGCGCTCGCCATTGTCGGAGTCGCTGCATGGGAGTACACATCATCTCCGACCTTCTGCGGGTCGTGTCACGAGATATCTCCGTCTGCAAACGGCTTCGCCGATTCCCCGCACGCGAAAGATGCCGAGTGCATGGACTGTCATGCCGACGAAGGGCTAGTCGGCGAGTTCGTCGCACATGTGGGCGGGCTCCAGGAGGCGTACGTCCACTTCGGGCAGAGCCCGAACGCTGGGGACATTCACGGCACAGTGCCTAACGACCGCTGCCTTGCCTGTCACGAGAAGGATTGGGCGAAGCTTGAGGACGATCACCCGACCAAGGACGCGCCATGCGGCGTCTGTCATCGCGATTCCTCGCACACGATAGAGAAACCGCTGTACATCGAGACAAAGGCCGGTGAGTGACGATGATCCACGAGGATCTCAAGAGTCGCGCAGGACTAGCGGGGATGCTAGCCGGTCTGGCACTGGCCTCCCTGCTGCTAGCAGGCTGTTCGATGGATCGCGTTGTCGCCGAAGAAGGCCAGTACTCGTGCATTGAT
>DATHUB010000202.1:0-3993 GCA_035462695.1 Coriobacteriia bacterium
GACGCCTCTCTGGGAATCGCCGAGGCAACCCTGCCCGATCAGTACTCGGGTGTTGCTCCGCACCTCACCGCGCGCGAGGCGGGACGCTATGCACGCGAAGCAGGGGTGGTCCGACTTGTCCTCACCCACATTTGGCCGACCAACGACCGAGCGACCACGGCCGCCGAAGCGAGCGATGCGTTCGGCGCTACCGTCACCTTGGCCGAGGAGTTCGACACCTACGACGTTCCGTGAAAGGGGCGCTTGTGAAAGCACGATCCGGCGGCCGCGCTGCCGATGAACTGAGACCCGTGAGGGTCACCCGGCGCTACCTCAAGCATGCGATGGGCAGCTGCATCTTCGAGCTGGGCGACACCAGGGTGCTCTGCGCCGCGTCGGTGGACGAGGGAGTGAGCGCGTGGCGTCGCGGTTCGGGTCTCGGATGGCTCACCGCCGAGTACTCGATGCTGCCGGCGTCCACCCACACACGTTCTCGGCGGGAGACGTCGGGCCCGAAGGGGCGCACCCACGAGATCCAGCGGCTCATCGGTCGTTCGCTGCGCACGGTGACCGATCTCGGGGGCCTTGGGGGCGAGGCGACCGTCACCGTCGACTGCGACGTCATTCAGGCCGACGGGGGCACGCGCACGGCAGCCATCACCGGTGCCTGGATCGCGGTGCACGACGCGCTCGCGGCGTGGCAGGCGGCGGGCAAGGCGACAACGATTCCGCTGATCGGGCAGACGGCTGCGACGAGTGTGGGTCTTGTCGACGGCGAGCTCTTCCTCGATCTCGAATACTGCGAGGACTCCATCGCAGAGGTGGATATGAACGTCGTCATGGACGACAAGGAGCGCTTCATCGAGGTGCAGGGAACCGGCGAACAGATACCGTTCGACCGATCCCGCCTCGACGCCATGCTCGACCTCGCGGGAAGCGGCATTTCGCGCTTGCTCGAGATCCAGCGCCGGGTCATCGACGAGGACTTGGACACCTATGGCTTCTGATGAGGGGCTCACGCCCGACACCCCGGTGACCGAGAACATCGGAATCGCCAAGACCGTCGTGGTGGCCACCAACAACAAGGGGAAGCTCGAGGAGATCCGTTCCGCCCTTCGCTTCCCAGGGTGGCACTTCGTCTCCGCCGGCGAGCTGGATGCCGAGTGGCCGAGCCCGGAAGAGGACGGCGAGACCTTCGAGGACAACGCGCGCATCAAGGCGCGAGCAGCCGTGGCGCGGTTCGGTCTGCCGGCACTTGCCGACGACTCCGGACTCGAAGTCGATTCTCTCGGCGGAGAGCCGGGCGTCTACTCAAGCCGCTACGCCGGCCCCTGTGCGACGGACGCGGAGAACAACCGACGGCTGCTTCTCGCGTTGGGCGAGCTGCCGGATGCCGAGCGCAGCGCACGATTCCGCTCGACGATCGTCTTCATCGACGACGACGGGGCCGAGACGGTCGCGGATGGCGCGTGCGAGGGCGTCATCGGCCGAGAGGGTATCGGCGAAGGGGGTTTCGGCTACGATCCGATCTTCAGGCCCCTTGCGACACCGGGACGGACCATGGCCGAGCTGTCCATGTCCGAGAAGAACGCGATCAGTCACCGTGGGGCGGCGCTGAAGTCGCTCCACGACGAATTGGCGGGGCTCAACGGCAGCTAAGAAATTGCATTTGCCCCGCCACCTGCACCTCCCTATACTGTTCGATGCTCGTAGGGCGCCACAGGTGTCAGCAGAGGCGAGCAGGTTCGGGCTGTAGCGCAGCTTGGTAGCGCATCTGCTTTGGGAGCAGAGGGTCGCAGGTTCGAATCCTGTCAGCCCGACCATTTGCGGCCGTAGTTCAATTGGTAGAGCATCAGCCTTCCAAGCTGACTGTTGCGGGTTCGAGTCCCGTCGGCCGCTCCATTGACAATCAACGTCGGCAGAAGGTAGCGTACCGCTTCGCGGCATCGCCCCGGGAATCGACGTCTCATGCGCCCGTAGCTCAGCTGGATAGAGCGGGAGACTTCTAATCTCTAGGTCGGGGGTTCGAATCCCTCCGGGCGTGCCAGCCACTTACGGTGGGTGTAGCTCAGTTGGTTAGAGCGTCGGACTGTGGCTCCGAAGGTCGCGGGTTCGAGCCCCGTTACCCACCCCAAGGCTTAAGCTGTGGCCCGTCTCCTCGGAGGCGGGCCACTTCGCTTCTCGGGAAGGGGCGCCGGGAAGCTGCGTGAGGTGACTGCAGAGGAGGGCTGGAGAGTCTGCCCAAAACGCCTACTTGCGCTCCCGGCCGAAGCGGGTAGAATATCGCCTTGCGTTTGGGCCGTTAGCTCAGCTGGTAGAGCAGGGGACTCTTAATCCCAAGGTCATAGGTTCGATCCCTATACGGCCCACCATTCGCGAATCTCGAAAGCCGGTCCTCTTGGGGGCCGGCTTTTGTGCGTCAAGAGGGCGCTTCCATCAGGCAGAATCAGGAGCATACTGGTATGCGAAGGAGCGTTTGGCGCGAGCGACGGAGCTGATATGAACGTCATCGAGACCACGAAGCTGACCAAGTACTACGGCGAGTCGAGGGGCATCGAAGACCTCGATATGACCGTGAGCGAAGGCGAGATTTACGGGTTCATCGGCCCGAACGGCGCAGGCAAGTCCACCACGATCAGAACCCTGCTCGGTCTCATCTTCCCGACGAGCGGTTCGGCCACGGTCTTCGGCAAGGATATCCTGGCCTCCGGCCCGGAGATCCGCCAAGAGGTCGGTTATCTGCCCTCCGAGGTCTTCTACTACGACGATATGCGCGCGATCGACCTGTTGAGGTACTCGGCGAGCTTCTACAACAAGGACTCCAAGACCACAGAGAAGCGCATCCGCGAGTTGGCTGACCGCTTCGACCTCGATCTCAAGAAGAAGATCGACGACCTGTCTTACGGCAACAAGAAGAAGGTCGGCATCATCCAGGGTCTGGCGCACCAGCCGAAGCTCATCATCCTCGACGAGCCCACGGGCGGCCTGGACCCGCTCATCCAGCAGGAGTTCTTCCACCTGCTCCGTGAAGAGAACGCCGCCGGCGCCACGGTCTTGTTCTCATCGCACATCCTCTCCGAAGTGCAGAAGCTCTGCGATCGCGTGGCGATCATCAAGGACGGCACGATCATCAGGGTCGAGCAGATCAAGACCCTGCTCGAAAACGCCACGAAGCGCATCACGCTCGAGACGGCCACCGATCCGGAAGTGGCGCGCTACGCGATCGATGGCGTGACCGAAGTAACGGCCACCAACCACACCGTGAGCTTCCTCTACCACGGCCCGGTCAACAGCGTCACCAAGCTCCTCGCCGAGCAGGACCTCCTCGACTTTCTCGTTGAGGAGCCGGACCTCGAGGAGATCTTCCTCCACTACTACGAGAAGGAGGAGTAACGCGTGAACGTATTCCTCCGAGAACTGGCCGCCGGCCGGAGATCGACCATCACGTGGATGGTCGCCATGGCAGGCATGGTCGCGCTGTACATGATGGGCATGTTTCCCGCCTTCACGGCGGACGTAGAGGCGTCGAGGCAACTTCTCAGCGGACTGCCTGAGGCCGTGCGAGCCGCATTCAGCATCTCAATCGACACGTTCTTCACGATCTTCGGCTTCTACGCGTACTTCCTCAGCTTCGCCGTGGTCGCCGCCGCGATACAGGCGATGAACGTAGGTGCCGGCGCGATCGCCAAGGAGTTCTCAGGCAAGACCGCTGACTTCCTTCTGTCCAAGCCGATTCGGCGCTCGACGATCATCACCGCGAAGCTCGCGGCGGCGTTCGTGTCGATCGTTCTGATCAGCATCGCGTTCGGCGTGACCGGCTACTTTGCGTCGCTGGCGTCGGTCGAGGAGGCTTTCTCGGCCGAAACGTTCTTCCTCCTGTCGCTGACGCTCTTCCTGGTGCAGGTGTTCTTCCTGGCGCTCGGGGCGCTCTTCGCCGTGCTGATCCCGAGGATCAAGACGGTCATCTCGATCACGTTGCCGACAGTGTTCGCGTTCTACATCATCGGCACGCTG
>DATHUB010000203.1:0-2537 GCA_035462695.1 Coriobacteriia bacterium
CTCGGTGATGAGGTAGTGCTCCGGTGGCTTCTGGTACGCCGAGGCAGAGCTGATGAAGACGTACTGCTTCACCCGGCCTCTGAACAGGCTGATATCGCGCTCGATGTCGTCCGGGGTGTAGGCGATCCAATCGACCACCACGTCGAACTCCAGACCGTCTAAAGCCGCAGCAACCTCCTGCGGGTTATGTATGTCGGCGGTCAAGCCATGGCTGCCGGGCGGACTAGCGATCCGGGAGCCACGATTGAGCAGGTAGAGATCGAGGCCCTGGGCGATCGCTCTCCGGCTGACCGCCGCGCTGATGAAACCGGTGCCACCGATGAACAGCAGCTTCATGGCGGTACTGTCTCCTCCCGCAATCACGATGCCCGGACCGCTGCTGGCCGGGGCTAATGGGAGTGTTCCCCAGCGCCGCGGCAGCCGTCTCGGCGGCCTGTCAGAACCTGGCTGGAGGCTCCGCCGTGGTACAATGGGTGAACTCTCGACCTCGAGATCGCGCTTGTCCTACCTCGGCTGGGACAGCCCGCGCCACTGCATCAGCTCTCGTTTGCGACCAAGAACGCACGTACGAGGCGAGCTGGCGCCACATTGAACTCTCGAGCCGCAACTCAGGAACCCTCACGGGAGACCGTGGCACGTCGTGTGATCAGTCGCGCCTCTTTAGGCCGGTGTGGTCGGGCTACTGAAGACTCTAGGAGCTACATGTCTTCACCCTTGCACCCCGCGCCGCGGCCTGTCCGCGACCGTATTCCTACCGCAGTCGTCTACTGCGAAGCCAATTTCGGCGCAATCGATGGAAAGACGGCAAACGGCCTGGTCCGGTCGTCCGAGAAGTACGAGATCGTCTCGGTGATCGACAGCAAGAAGACGGGTCTCGATGCCGGCGAAGTACTCGGCGACGCAACTCGCGGTATCCCGGTCTGCTCGGATCTGGCTGAGGCGGTCGCTCTCGCGGGACACGTCCCCGACGTCTTCATCTTCGGCATAGCACCGGCGAGCGGCATGCTCTCGGTCCACGAGCGTGGCGTCGTCATAGAAGCGATGAGCCTGGGAATGGACATCGTGAGCGGGCTTCACGAGTTCCTCGGGGACGACCCCGTGTTCATCGCCGCACAGGCGAAGCACAAGGTAGAGATTCGCGACGTGCGTCGTCCTCGCGATAAGAAGGACCTGCGGCTGTTCGACGGTCGCATCTCCGAGGTCGACTGTCCCCGCATCGCGGTGCTGGGTACCGACTGCGCGATCGGCAAGAGAACGACGGCGACGATCCTCGCGAAGGCGCTCAACGAGCGGGGTATCAAGGCGGTTATGGTCACGACAGGACAGACCGGGCTCATCCAGGGCGCACGCTACGGCGTGGCTCTCGACGCCATGCCGAGCCAGTTCTGCGCGGGCGAGATGGAAGGCGCGGTTCTCGGCGCGTATCAGGGCGAGAACCCCGACGTCATCATCGTCGAAGGACAGAGCGCGCTCGGCCATCCGGCCTACCTGTCGTCGGGCTTCATCCTTCGGGGCAGCCAGCCGCAGGCGGTCATCCTCCAGCATGCGCCGGCGCGCAAGATCCGCTGCGACTTCGATGACCTGCCCGTCGCTTCACCGGCGAGCGAGATCAACCTGATCGAGACCTTCGCCGACACACGCGTGATCGGCATGACGATCAACCACGAGAACATGACCGACGACGAAGTGACCGCGGCGATCCTGCTCTACGAGCTGGAGCTCGGCATTCCGGCGACGGACGCCCTCACGCGTCCGACCGACCTTCTGGTGGACATGGTGCTGCAGGCGTTCCCCGAACTTGACGCGAAGCCGGCGATTGTCGCGGCCTAGCTTGCGTGGTGTCCGGTAGACCGAGATTGAGGAGAGAGAGCAGCATGCGCCCGTCACCGAACAGATTCCGAAGCAAGCGGCCGAGCGACGAGCCGCCCATCGTCTACACCGACGACGGTGGCAGCGGCCTGCTCGTCGCGTGTCGAGACCGCTTCGCGCCGCCCGCCTACGAGGTTGCGTGCGACGCGCGCCACACGGTTTGGGTGAAGAGCGTGGCTGACTCGCGTTCGTTTGGGCTCTCCCCCTGGTTGCTGCGCAGCCAGTCCATGGACGAGATACTCGACGGGGCCGAGCGCAAGCTCAAGTAGCACCCCCGCTGGCACTCGGCTCATCACCCGCTTGCCGTCCAGACTAACCGTCTGCGGAGCGGTCTGACGCATGCGGTATGCAGGGGCGCGAGTCCCCGTTACCTTCGGTCAATCGAGGGCGAGGGGTGAGGGGGAATCCGCTCGCAACCTCGAAGTAGCAGGCTCCGTGACCGGCAAAATCACGGAGCCTGCGCACATCACGGATCGAGGCCTGGGCGCCCGCTCGCGCTAGAAGGGCTTGAACAGGGCGAGGAGAACGGCTCGGACTCGCCAGTCGCCGGGCTGGGCGGTGGGCAGCGCGACCACGATGGACTCGTGCCAGAGCCGCGCGATCGCGGACTCGAGCGAGCTCTGGAGCTCGTGCTTGTCGGACGCGAGAACGTGCAACCTTAGGCGAGG
>DATHUB010000204.1:0-2448 GCA_035462695.1 Coriobacteriia bacterium
GCCTCCAGTCTCTCAGGCAAGCCAGCCAAGGCAACAGAGGCAACCGCGATCGCCAAAGCGGACGCGACCAGCGCAAGTCCGATCAGGACTCGCCGGCGGACTGGCCTCATCACTCGAATCCCCCCTTTTGGCCCACCGTTGATGCGCATAAGCAGAGGTCATGCGCTCTCAGGTCATCTTCCTTCTGGTGCTCTGCCCTTGTTGGGCCGCCCTGCTACGGCAATGCCTGCATCCCATCCAGGAGCGCGTCCGCCCGCTGGCAGACTGGCCGCCTCCACTCCGATGCCACTGCGCTCAAGAAGCCAGGAGATGACCGAGTTCGAGTTCCACATCTCCCCCACCTTGAACGCGTCGCGACCCCACGGTGGAGTGGGCACCTGCGGCGCCAGTACGAGAAGTCGTCGCGCCGCGGCTTCTTCATCGGAGAGCTGTTGCGGACTCTCCACGGCCTGCGTGATGTCAGGTATCACCCCATCCAGCCAGCAGCGGACCTCGTACCGAAGGATTCGCAGTCGACCAGCGAGTGGGCTTCCGACACACCCGGCCGCCACGACACCGCGTTGGTCTGAATCGGTGCTCGACACCCATGCGCACTCGATGGTGTAGCACCCTTCCGGCACGCGCACGACGAGCGCACAGTGGTACAGGTCACATCGAGAGCGACGCTGCGCTAGGGCCATGACGGCTTCGTAGACCTTGCCGTTGAGGCGCACGAAGTGGCCGTCAGCTCCCAAAGGAATCCAGTACAAGTCGACGGCGACAGACACGGTGCGCTCCTCACGCTGTCCTCTGGTCGGCCCACCGTGTTAGGCATGAGCGGCGGCCGATAGCTCACATGGTAGCCGAGGGCTGGCGAAGTCGGCTCGATGCGTTTGTTAGGCACTAGACGTCGTCGTTGTCGTCTCCGAACGGGATCAGTGGGCCGCCCTCCCGTTCGACGCTCATGAAGCCAACCGAGTGGACGCCCATCCCCAGAAACGCACTCACCAGCATCACCGCTCCGGCGATCCAGTGGATGTGCCAGAAGCCGGCGACGATGCCGACGAATGCGCTCAGCTGCGCGATTCCCTGACCAAACGAGACCAGACCTGTGTGGGCGAAGTGGCGACGGAACGACTCTTCACGATTGAGGAGTATGAGAGCTGCCAACAGCGGGATCGCCAAGGCGAACGCGACCACACAGATCATGGCGCTCAGGTCTAGCGACTCCGCGACAAGGAAGGGCTGCACCATGATCACACCGACGCCAATCAGGCCTCCGTACGTCAGACCCTTCTCGCCGAGCCACTCCTGGATCCGACGGGGATCGTGCGTCATGGTCTCGACATACTCCTGCGCCTCAGCCTTGGCGGACTCATCGGCGAGCGCCCCCTTGTGCCTGCCTGCCGCCCGACCGGATTCTCTGTCAGGTACGTCGTCGTGGTCCATGTATCGAGACCCCCCATGTGCCTGACGTCGTTGCGCATGAGCCGCGCCCTATGGCTTCCATGCTAGCCGAAGCGTTGCGAAGTCGGCTCGATGCGCTTGTTAGACCCTCGGCGTTCTGTCGCTTGGCTAGCTTCGTGGACGCGGAATGAACGTGTACGCTCGGACGTGATCGATCCGCCAGCCATCACGAGTCCTCACAAGAACGTCGGTGAAGTCGTGCCGAAGAGGCTCCGGTCCCGAGCCGAAGTTCGAGATGACTGCCTCAGCATCAACCAAAGCAACACCTGGCGCGACGAAGTGAACGGCTCGTATCTGCGATGAGTGCGTGGATCCCCTTGCGGCACCATCAAAGAGAGCGGCGAAGGACTCCTCGACCGCGTCGCGCCCAGTGATCATCTCACCGTAGGGATTGATGATGACGACCCCGTCCGTGAGGAGCTGAAGAAGCGAAGCGAGGTCGCCGGCATTCCAGGCGGCGTCGTAGTCGGCCTCTACTGCCCGGACAGCGACATCGTCGCCTGCCGTGGATTGCCGCAGCTCGGAATCCATCCTTGGGACTCCCTTCCATGATGCTGCGTCAGGTGGGTCTAGCGTTGATGCGCGTGAGCCAGATCGCTCAACGGCGCACCCCATAGCGCAGGTGAAGCACCCGGTTGCCCTGAATCACCACATCGGGATCCTCCAACAGGTGCTGCGCGTGGACCGACCCGAAGTAGCGCTTGCCGGACCCGAACACGACGGGTACGACGTCCATCCGCACCTCGTCGACCAGACCCGCGGCAAGCGCCTGGCCACCGACGTCGCCAGCGGCGACCTCGACGATGCGGTCACCCGCAAGCTCCTGCGCCTTGGCCACGGCTGCCTCGACGCCGTCGACGAAGTGAAACGGCGCCTCGGGGTCCCAGCCCTCGGGCTCCGGCCGGTGTGTCACGACGACCACGTGGTCGATCCCGCTCGGAGGCTTCCCGTCCCAGCCGTCCGTCATGTCGAAGACGTGGCGGCCGGCGATTGTCACCCCGA
>DATHUB010000205.1:0-5702 GCA_035462695.1 Coriobacteriia bacterium
TTCGAGGTTCACGACCTCGGGCGTGACGTACCGCTCGCCGACTTCGTTGACAAGGCGAAGGAGACGGACTCTCAGCTCATCTGCCTCTCCACGCTCATGACTACCACGATGGACGGCATGGCCTCGGTCATTCAGATGCTCGAGGAAGAGGGCATTCGCGACCGCTTCAAGGTCCTCATTGGCGGCGGGCCGATCTCCCGTTCCTTCGCCGAGAGGATAGGCGCGGACGGCTACGCCGACAACGCAGGCGGCGCGGTCCGAGTCGCCGTGGAACTGTTCGCAAGCGACGCTGCCTAGCGTGCCTCTCATCGAAAGGTATGCCTTCATGACGACCGCCCTTGGAGTCCCCGCGGACAGCCATACCTCGCTCGAGCGGGTAGTGAGCTATCTGCAGGGTGAACACCCCCAGCGCGTTGCCTGCTTCCCCCTGATCCTCAACCCCGCCGCGCGTGTCCTCGGCGTGCCGATCGGCGTATACAACCGCGATGCCGACGTGATGGGTCGCGCACCCGTCGCCGCCTTCGGCCGATATGGCAACGACCTCATCACCATCTTCTCGACCACGTCGACCATTGCCGAGGCGATGGGCACGAAGATGAAGTTCTTCGAGGACGACGCACCCCAGATTGACGTGCCGCTTCTCGGAGAGAGCTGGGATGCACTGGCAGACCTCAAGCCGGTCGACCCGGAGAAGGACGGTCGGCTGCCGATCTACCTCAAAGCGACCGAGCACTGCGTTGCCGAAGTGGGGGGCGAAGTCGTCGTTTCGACCATCTTTGCGGGCCCCCTCACGACAGCCGCGGCACTCAGGCCGCTCGACATCCTGTCGCGCGAGCTCTACAAGGACAAGGACCGGGTCAACGAGCTACTCGACATCTGCACCGAGTCAGCGATCCGGATGGTCGACGCGACACTCGCGCGCAAGTCACTGCCGATCATTGTCGAGCCGATCGGCTCAGGCTCGCTCGTAAGCCCCAAGCATTTCACCGAGTTCGTCGCGCCACGTCTGCGCAAGATTGCCGACCACATCCACGAGGTCGGTGGCGGCATGCCTGCCGTGCTCCACATCTGCGGCAAGACCAAGCCGAACTGGGACGCAATGCTCGAGGCGGACTTCGACATCTGGAGCCTCGACGCGGTGCATCTGTGGGAGGCCAAAGAGGCTGCGGGACATCGTGTCACGTTTGTTGGGAACGTCGTACCGGCGCACCTGCTCAACAACACGCCCGAGCAGATCGATGCCGAGGCCAAGGAGATCTGCGAGAACATGCTCGACGCGCCGCGCGGTTTCATCTTGGGCTCCGGGTGTGAGGTCCCGAACAACACGCCGCCAGAGAACATCGACGCGCTCATCGCAGCGGCGCGCAAGTACGGACGCTATGACGGCCACAACGTCGGTTAGCGGCGCTCGGCCCAGGGTAGGCATCGGAATCGACACCGGCGGCACGTTCACCGACGCCGTCGCAGTCGACCTGACATCCGGCGTGCTGCTCGCCAAGGCCAAGCGCCCGACGACCCGCGAGGACCTCGCGACTGGCATCCGCAACGCGCTCTCGGCGATCCAAGCCGACCTGTTCGATTCGGTCGAGCTTGTCTCGCTGTCGACGACGTTGGCGACCAACGCCGTGGTCGAGGGCAAGGGCGCGCGCGTTGGGCTCATTATCGCGGTGCCCGATCCCGCGACGTTCGAGCTGCCAGCGAGTCTGCCGGCTTCGGAGGTCGCCGTAATCGCGGGCGCTCACTCGCCTGACGGTAGGCTTCGAACTGCGCTCGATGCAGACGCGGCGGCCCGCGAGGTGGGACGCATGGCGCGCAACGTGGACGCATTCGCGGTCTCGACCTACTTCAGCGTCGCCAACTCCGAGCATGAGGACGCCATCCGCTCGCTCATCGCGGACGCCTGCGGGGCTCCGGTCGTGTGCGGCCACCAGCTGTCGCAGCAGATCGGCATGGTGGAGCGCGCCACGACCGCAGCTTTGAATGCGCGGCTGTTGCCTCTCGTCCGTGACCTACTCGACGCCGTTCGCAGCACGCTCGATTCTCTCGGCATCGATGCGCCGCTGATGGTTGTCAAGGGCGACGGCTCGCTTACTGCCGAGGCGGTTGCTCGCCAGCGTCCGGTCGAGACGGTGCTGTCGGGCCCGGCTGCCAGCGTGGTCGGTGCGTGCCGGCTGTCCGGACTCGCCTCGGCCATCGTTGCCGACATGGGCGGCACGACAACCGATATCGCCGTCGTGTCGGGCGGAATGCCTGAGGTCAGCGCCGAGGGCGCTCTCGTAGGTGGCTGGCGCACGCGCGTACAGGCGCTAGATGTTCGGACGGTCGGACTCGGCGGTGACAGTCGAATCCGGATCGACGCCGAGGGCGCCATCCGCCTAGGACCCGATCGCGCCATGCCGCTTTGCACCGCCGCGGAGAGATTCCCCGAGATAGCTTGCGGGCTCGAGCGTTTGGCCGAGGCCGCCGTCTCGGGAGGTGCTTGCCGAGAGCCGCTCTTCTACACCTCGGGCCGGCGGGCCGAGCGTGACGTCTCGTCCGCTCTCGCGGCTGTCTTGGCCCTCGTCGAGGGCCGCGCGGTGCATGCCGCAGCAGTGGTCGAGGCGGCTGGTCCGTTCATAGACCTCGACGACCTCGTTCTGTCGGGGGAGCTCGTCGAGATAGCCATCACCCCGAGCGACGTCCTGGCCGCCGCGGGCGAGCTCGCCATCGGCGATGCCATGGCAGCGGCGCTCGGGGTGTCGCTGCTCGCCGACGCATCGCGCACCGACGCCACCTGCCTTGTGGCCGCTGTTCGGAAGGCGGTCGGGGCTCGGCTCGCCCTCGAGGTCGCGGCGCGCGCACTTGCCGACGATCGTGGGGGCCACGAGCCGTCGGCCGCCGAAATCTCGCTTCTGGAGTACCAGCTCGGAAGCGACGAGGGGCGCGCGATGAGAAGTCGGATCGGCCTCGGGCTGCCGCTCGTCGCAGTAGGAGCCCCCGTGGCCGAGTGGTTCCCTGGGGTACGGCGTCTCCTCGATGCCGAGCCTGTCATCCCCGAGCATGCAGAGGTCGCCAATGCCTTCGGCGCCCTGGCGGGCAGAGTGCTCGAGCGCTCCGAAGCGCGCGTCAAAGCAGAGCTCGACGAGAGCTTCGCGGTGATAACGCCTTCGGTTCGAGAGAGCTTCGGAGAGTACAGCGCCGCCCGTCGCCGGGCCGAGGAGTTGGCCACTCAAGCGGCTCTCGCAGCGGCCTCTGCCGCCGGAGCACCCGACGCTTCGGTTTCGCTCTCCCATGACGAGGTCGTTGCCAAGCAGTCTCGACCAGGCGAGGACGTCGTCGTCGAGCTCACCGTGGTTGCGACTGCATCCGGGCCGCCGTTCCTCTAGGCGGATTCCTCACAACTTCCGACCCCGACGCCATCGAGGACTCATGTCACCCGATATCGAACATACCGTTACCTTCCGCGCGAATGGATGTAGCACCAGCGCGCCTGCGGGTGTGACTATCAAGGCCGCCGCCGCCCTCGCGGGCGTGCCGCTCGATGCCCCCTGTGGCGGCCTCGGTACGTGCGGACGATGCGCCGTCATCGCCGACGGCGGTCTCGAACCGCCGACGGCCGATGAGCGCGTGCTGCTCGGCGAAGAGAGACTTGCGGCCGGTGTGCGACTTGCCTGCCGCGCCCGCATCGTCGGCGACGTGATCGTGTGTCCGATCGACGATGACGGTGGCGCCCAAGGGGCTCTGCGCATTCTTGAGGAGGGGGCAGCTCGCGAGATCGTCGTCGAGTCGCCCACACTGCGTGACGTCGAGGGCGACTCGCCGTTGCTTGGTGCGGTGATCGACATCGGGACGACGACGGTGGTGGTCGCAATCGTCGATCTTGCCTCCGGCGAGAGGCTTGGCTCCGCATCTGAGCTCAACCCTCAGCATCCGTTCGGGCACGACGTCATGTCCCGGATCACGCATGTCGCCGCTCACGGGTCCGCCTCTCTTCAGGAACCCATCGCAGCGACGATCGACGGCCTGATTCGGGACGTGCTGTCGCAGCTCGGCGAAGCACCCTCGCACGTACGTGAGATCTCGATCGCCGGCAATACGACGATGATCCATCTGCTCCTCGGCATCGACCCTGCTCCCCTCGGCGTCGCGCCGTACGAGCCGGCGTTCCTCGATCGGGTCGAGCGGCCCGCCGCCGACGTCGGCCTTAGCGGGTTTCCCGCGGCAGGCGCCTACGTCCTGCCGGGCATCTCGGCGTTCGTGGGCGCGGACATAACGGCGGGGCTGCTCGCCACCGGCATCGCCGAGCAGCAGCGCACCGTGCTCCTCATCGATCTGGGCACGAACGGCGAGATGGTGCTGCGCACGCCTCGCGGTTTGGTCGCCGCATCGACTGCTGCGGGACCGGCTCTTGAGGGTGCGAGCATCTCGTGGGGGATGCGCGCCGAGGCTGGCGCAGTCGAGAGGGTCTCGCTCGACGCGGCGGGGGAGCTGCAAATCGAGACGATCGGCGGTGGCGCTGCAAGGGGGCTCTGCGGAAGCGGATTGCTCGATCTCGTGGCTGTCCTGCTCGAAACCGGGCTGCTCGACCACACCGGGCGGCTGAGGGCGGACTCTTCACACTCGCTTGCTTCGCGAGTCTCCGAGACGGACGGGACCCGGATGTTCGAGGTATCCGAGGGTGTCTGTCTCGCGCAGCGGGATGTACGCCAAGTCCAGCTCGCCAACGCCGCGATCGCCTCGGGAATCGACATGCTTCTGGACTCCGAGGGAATCGGCGTCGACGAGGTCGAAAGCCTGATCATCGCCGGCGGTTTCGGCTACCACGTTAGGGCCGAGGCCTTGGTGAGAATGGGGATGATCCCCGACGCCTGGCGAGATCGAGTGAGTTTCGCGGGCAACTCCGCGATGACCGGGGCACTGATGGCCTTAGTCGACACTTCTGCCCGTCGTCATGCCGAGGCGATCGCCCGGCACGTGAGAGCGGTCGACCTCGCAGGACACCCCGACTTCCAAACCAGGTTCGTCTCGGCCATGCGCTTTCCTCGGCAGAGCGACCGATCTCCAGGAGCCAGAGTCTGATGCGAATCGCCGTAATTGCCTGCGACATGATCAAGCACGAGATTGCGCGGCTGGTCGAGAACGACCCCGATATCAGCGAGGTCGTGTACCTCGAGGCTGCGCTCCACATCTATCCCGAGAAGATGCGCGACGCCATCATCGATCAGGTGAATGCGCTCGCCGGTGAGGTGGACGCCGTCTTTCTCGGCTACGGATACTGCCAGTCGCTGAAGGGCATCGAGGATCTCGTCGACGTGCCGGTCGTGCTCCCGCCGTACGACGACTGCATCATGTTTCTGCTAACGCCGGAACGGTACCGCGAGGAGATCGCCAAAGAGGTCGGGACTTGGTTCATGAGTCCAGGATGGGCCGACGTGAGCGCGCATATGGTCATCAAGGAGCTGCGTCTCGATCGCGCGTTGAAGTATGGGCGCGATCCGATGGAGATGGCTAAGCGACTGTTCACCCACTACAAGCGGGGACTCTTCTTCAACACCGGCATGGCCGAGAACGATCTTGCGGCACATCGGGTGAGCGCACGGCAGTTCTGCACCGACTTCGGCCTCGAGTTCGAGGAGACCGCCGTGCCTGAGTCCCCGATCCTGCGGGAGGAACTCGAACGCTGCAAGCGGCTGGCAAGGTAGCGACACGAAGGGCTGCCGCTC
>DATHUB010000206.1:0-2301 GCA_035462695.1 Coriobacteriia bacterium
TCGCGGGCACCGACGCCGACGTCCCGGCGCAGGTCCACGCGGTGAGAACCGTCTACGGCCCCCTTCTCGAGCAGCGCTACGACTATGCCGACGCCCGTGGGCGGGACCTCGAGCAGATCGAAGGCATCGCGGGCCGGTGTCCCGACCGCACGACACTCCTCTCGGAACTGGCATTGGACCCACCCGCCTACACACAAGATCTCGCGGGTCCGCCCGTACTCGATGAGGACTGGCTCGTGCTGTCGACCATGCACTCGGCCAAGGGCCTGGAGTTTGACGTCGTCTACGTGATCCATGCCGCCGACGGCAACATCCCGAGCGACATGGCCACCGGGAGCGCCGAGGAGATCGAGGAGGAGAGGCGGCTCTTCTACGTGGCGTGCACCCGCGCCAAGAACCACCTCTACGTCACCCATCCGCTGCGCTACTACACCCAGCCGCACGGAAGGTCCGACACCCATGGCTACGCTCAGCGGAGCCGCTTTCTCTCGGACCGGGTGCTGCCCCACTTCGTGGAAGTCCAAGCGTCGCCGGAGACAAGCGATGTAGAGCCGCCCGCCCCCAGAACCAGCACGACCGACATTCGCAGCGGTATCAAGAAGCTCTGGAGCTGAGGCGGGCGTCCCGGCGCAAGCGGCCGTACCGCGCTACCACTTGGCGTAGTCGCCGCCGTGCTCGCGGTACTCCTTGAGATCGGCCCCGACCTGGTCGCGGAGGTTCAGTATCTTGCAGGCCATCTCGAGGCAGCTGATCCACTGGAACGCCTCCTCGAGGACGGTCCCGATGGCGAACGGCCCGTGCCCGCGGAGCAGCACGCACTTGTAGTCCTTGAGCCCGTCCGAGACTGTCTCGGCCACGGCCGAGGAGCCGGCCGTCTGCGGCAGTGCATAGACGGGCACCTTGTGGAGCAGGTAGCTCGCTTCGGAGTCGATCGGAACGATCTCGTCGTCGATCATCGACCTCAGGATCGTGTGCGGCGAGTGCGTGTGCACGATCGCGAGCCCGTTTGTCTTGGCGTAGATGGCTCGGTGCACCACGATCTCGGTGGATGCAAGGGCGACCTCCGAGTCGTCAGAGCCGAGCGAGGTCTCGATGATGTCTCGCTCGGTGAGTCGGCCCAGCATCGACCCGCGCCGGGTGATCAGGATGCGGTCCCCCACTCGCACGCTCATGTTGCCGCCGTGACTCGAGATGAGTCCCGCCAGATAGATGTCCCGCCCGATGTCGGCGAACTGTTCGTACATCTAGACCTCCTCCGCCAACTCGGTCAGGCCGAGCGCTTCGAGCTTCTCGGCAGTCGGTACGCCGTTCTCGTCCCATCCTCTGAAGCGGTAGTACTCCGAGAGCATCGGCGCCAGATCCACGACCTGACCTTGAGCGTTCGGGTCCTCGAGCAGGCGAGTAGGCAGCCGGTCGTCGGCGGCGGTGAAGCCCTCGCGCAGGTTGTAGAGACGCTCGAGGTTCCAGATGCGCTCCCCCGCTTGCAGAAGCTCTTGACCGCCGATTTCGAAGCCCGTGACCGCCGAGTAGAGCCGCGCGTAGTGCTCCTCGGAGAGCGCGAAGCTCGAGAACTTGCAGAGTGACAACGAGTCGAGCGCAGCGCCGAGATGCTGCGCCACGATGAGCAGACCCGCCTTGCCTCCGCTTGCGTCGCGATCCACGAGTTTGGGAGTGCCGAGCACCTCGAAGCCGAGCATGTTGCCGCGCAGATGACAGCCACCGCGATTCGATGTGGCGTACCCGAGCCCCTGCCCCTGCATGCCGCGCGGATCGTACGCGGGAAGCTCGAGGCCCTTCACCTGCATCGCGGTTTCCGGACTTCCGTACGCCTCGCAGAGCGCGCGCGAGCCCTGTGAGGCGATGTCGCCGAGCTCACCGCGACGCTCGGCGAGAGCTCGGATGGCGGCGGCGACTGAGACCGGGTCACCTCGGCGAGGCGCGTCGGAGCCAGAGAGCACGCCTTCCTCGGCGAGCTCGATCGCTGCAGCCAGCGTCCCGCCGACCGAGATCGTGTCGAGGCCGAGTTCGTTGCAGAGGTAGTTGAGCTCTATGACGGCTTCGAGAGAGTCGATGCCGAGATTGGCGCCGAGCGCCCATATCGTCTCGTACTCGGGACCATGGCCCTCGCCGTGCGCGGTCTTGGTCTGGCGACCGCACTGGATCGGGCAACCCCAGCATCCGCTTCGCCGCACCAGGAACTCATCGGCAAGCCGCTCTCCTGAGAGCGAGTCAGCAACGTCGCGAGCGTCGGTTCGGTAGTTGAGTGCAGGCATGAGACCGCGCTTGCCCAGCACGTTGACG
>DATHUB010000207.1:0-1775 GCA_035462695.1 Coriobacteriia bacterium
CTCGCTATACTCCGTACCTGCCGCTCTCGGTCAGCCGAGGGCGCGCCACCGCGGAGAGGTGGCAGAGTGGTTGAATGCGGCGGTCTCGAAAACCGTTATGCGGGTATCCCCCGTATCGAGGGTTCGAATCCCTCCCTCTCCGCCAGAAGGAACTGCCGAAGCCCGTTGCCCCGAATGGGGAGGCGGGCTTTCAGTTGCCAAGCGTCAGGCTCGACGATCCGCCCCCTCCGACCACGCTCACTTCCGGTCTATCCGCTCATGGACGTCGATCCGCCGTCCGAAAGCGCAACTTCGAGGACGATGATCGTCAGGCCCGGTTGCGTCGCAAGCAGGACGCGGGCGGCCACCTCGAGCATGACCGTGAAGCCCATTCCGAGCGTCTGCTTCGTCGAGAAGCCGGGGACCAGCGCCGCCTTCGGCAAAGAGCGGAATTCGATGCCGTGGCCGCTGTCCCTGATGACGACCTGGGCGAAGTCCTCGGTTCTCAATACGCTGAACTCGCCACTCTCGCCGTGCTTGAGCACATTAGTGATCGCTTCGTTCGCCGCCAGGATGTAGTCATCTATGTCATGCGGCGTGGGCCTCATGGATTCGAGTGCCTGGCGCACGCTCCGCCGGTAGTCGGAGAGGTCGCGACCTTGCTCGATGCGTTGCGGTGCGAGCACAGTCTGTCCGAGCGAGTTGAGTATCTCGTCCTCGGTCATGAGAACGAGCTTCCCGCCCGTGGCCGCATCGATGACGTCGGTGTAGGCCTGGCGGATCGCCAGATCCTTCTCGCGCAGCTTCTCCTCGGCGTTCTTGCGTTGGGTGATGTCCTCCAAGACACTGTCCACCCACTTGATCGCCCCGCGTTCGTCGAACTGTGCGGTCGAGCTAAGCGAGATGACGAGGGGAGTCCCGTCGCGCTTCTTCATCGGCAGCTCGAGGTTCTTGACTTCGCCTTCGCTGCTGAGCTCCTGAAGGACCCGCTCTCGATCGGCGGGGTCTTGGTAGATCTCCGTCACGGGTGCCGCCATCAGCTGATGCAGACTCTCGTAGCCAAAGATGCCAGCCATTGCGGGGTTCGCTTGGATGAAGTGGCCGGACGGTGATGAGCGCGCGACCGCGATATTGAGGTTGTCGACGAGCGTCCGGTACTTCTCCTCGCTTGCGCCAAGCGCCTGTACACCCGCTCTGCGCTGCCTGATGTTGAGCAGCAGAAGTGCGATGATCGTGACGAGGGACAGGAAGCCGAGCACCACTCCCCATACCAGTTCACGATAGAGACTGTAGAAGGAAGCCGGCTTGTTGATGACGATGCTTTGTTGAGGAAGCGCGCGCTCGCTGAAGCCGAAGCGCTGGAGTTGTCGGTAGTCGAACGCATAATCGATTGGGGTCTTTCGGACGATGGGGATCTGCTCCGGCGGAGTCCCATCGAGTATGCGCAGCGCCATCCTGCCTGCGATCCGCCCTTGGTCGGCGCCCCTGACCAGTGCCCCACCTACGATGCCCCTCCCGAGGTAGAAGTCCCACACGCCGTACATGGGGGTGCGTGCGTCCCTCGATATCAGGGCGATACTCTGGTCGTAGCTGAACACCTGGCCGTCGGCGTCTTGATTGAACGTCATGAGAAGGATGATGTCGTCGGGCGGAATCTGCCTGACCTTCTCGAGGAGTTCGCTCATCGTGAAGTCCTCGTAAAAGACGAACTCGACTCGCTCCGAGTATCTGGGGATGACTTCCTCGGTGATGATGCGTCTGTTCGCTTGACCGGTAGCGGACATGTCATTGATGAC
>DATHUB010000208.1:0-2746 GCA_035462695.1 Coriobacteriia bacterium
CAGAGCGACGCGAGTATGAGGGCGATCAGCGTGCGGCCAGAGCTCACGAGAGTCGTCCTTCGGAGGAATCGTTCTTGCGCTAGTTATCACTCACTAACCTTAGTCTCCACTCGCATCGCAGGCAACCAGACGAGCGGCGGGCCGAGGAGCCCCGTTCGCCCCATTCGTCCTTCGCAGACCCTTGAGTTGGACGTGCTGCCTCCCGATACAACAGATAGCGCGGCCTTCGAAAGGGGGCAGCGTTCGCAGGGACACGACTCGACTCGAGAGGCCGACCGAGAGCATGACCGCAGCCAAACAGATCCGCATGATCGTCGCCGACGACCGCCCGATGGTCCGCGAGGCGCTGGCAGCCGCCGCGGCGTTCGACACCGTCGCCAGCGACGGCACGCGCGCCTCGCTGCTCGCCGACCTTCGAGCCGAGACCCCCGACGTCGTCGTTCTCGGCGCGGTCGAAGGAGACGTGACCGATGCCGTCCAGGCCGTGTTGCTCGCCTGCCCGTCGACCTCGGTTCTCGTGCTCGCCGGCACGGAGCAGGATCCCGGGCTCCTCGACGCACTCAAGGCGGGCGCCGCCGGGTTCGTGACGCTGTGCATGCCGATCGACGAGTTCACTCGGCGAGTCTTCGCCGCGGCCTCTCGACAGACGATTCTCTCGGCGGAGTTCGCCCAGCAGATACTCGGCAACTTTCAGGCGCGGCACACCAGTGAGATCCGCAAGGCGAAGCCGCAGCTCACAGCCCGCGAGCAAGAAATCCTGAAGCTGCTGACCAAGGGGCTCGCCAACGGCGAGATCGCCAGCACGCTCGGCGTGTCGACGAACACGGTGAAGAACCACCTCTACAGCATCTATCGCAAGCTCGGCGTGAACAGCCGAGGACAGGCTTTTGCCACGGCGACCGAGATGGGGCTCGCCGTCTAGAAACCTGTGCCGAGGGTGGCGGAAACGCGCATCCTCGGGCATACTAACCCGCGCACACTTCACTTGACTGGAGTGGTGCCGCGCGCCTTACGGGAGTTGAGCGCGCACGGTCCGGGAGCGGCGGCGAGAGTCCGCGGGACCTAAACTTTCACGGGAGTCTCACATATGGCCGGCATCGTCCTCGTCGGCGCCCAATGGGGCGACGAAGGTAAGGGCAAGATTACCGACCTGATCGCAGACGACTTCGACTACGTCGTCCGTTTCCAAGGCGGGAACAACGCAGGGCACACCGTTATTCACGCGGGGCGCACCCTGAAGCTGCACCTCATTCCGAGCGGCATCATGTATCCGCACATCACGCCGGTCATTGGCAACGGATGCGTGATCGACCCGAAGGTGCTGCTCGAGGAGATGGACCGCCTCGAGGCCGACGGGCTGTCGACCCACCGCCTGCTGATCAGCTGCAACGCGCACATCATCATGCCGTACCACCGCGATCTCGACGGTGCGAGCGAGCGCAGGCTCGGCAGCCAGGAGATCGGGACGACGCGCCGCGGAATCGGCCCGGCCTACCAGGACAAGGCCTCGCGCCTCGGCCTGCGCGTCCAGGACCTCCAAGACGAGCACATCTTCCGCAAGAAGGTCGAAGCCGCGCTTGCCGAGAAGAACGACCTGCTCTCGAAGATCTACGACCTGCCGACCTACACGGTCGACCAGATCGCCGATGAGTACCTACCGTACGCCGAGCGCATCAAGCCCCACATCGCCGAGACGAGCACGATCATCAACCGTGCCCTCGACTCGAACCAGTGGGTGCTGTTCGAGGGCGCGCAGGGCACGCTGCTCGACCTCGATCACGGCACCTACCCGTTCGTAACTTCGAGCTCGCCGACCGCCGGTGGCGCGTGCGTGGGCGCGGGCGTCGGCCCCAAGCGCATCGACCGCGTGCTCGGCATCGCGAAGGCCTATATCACCCGCGTCGGCTCCGGTCCGTTCCCGACCGAGCTGAGCGACGAGTACGGTCGCCGCTTCATCGAGGTCGGCCACGAGTACGGCACCACCACCGGCCGAGAGCGCCGCGCCGGCTGGTACGACGCCGTGATCGTGCGCTACGCGGTCGAGGTCAACGGTCTCACCGACCTCATCATCACGAAGCTCGACGTGCTCTCAGCGTTCGACACGATCAAGGTGTGCGTCGCCTACGAGTACGAGGGGCACCGCTACAACACGGTCCCGTGCCATCAGACGGCCTTCCACCACGCCAAGCCGATCTACGAAGAGCTCCCCGGCTGGAAGACCGACATCACGCACTGCCGCACCTTCGAAGAACTGCCGAAGGAAGCGCGCGACTACATCACTTACATCGAGGATCTCGCCGACGTGCCGGTCGCTATGATCGCGGTCGGGCCGTCGCGCGAGCAGACGATCATGCGCCGCTGGGCGGGGCGTCAGTAGCGACCGCCAAGGCCGCGAGGTAGGGCGAGGCTCCGGCGCTCAGACAGTCCTCGCCGGGGGCCCGCGACAAAGAAAGCCGCCCACTGGGGCGGCTTTCTTTGTCTTCCCCGGCTGCGGGACTCGCGGCGGAACCTCGCCCTACCTCGCGGCGCGCGTCGGGGCTTCTGAGCGGGTGAAACGTTGGAACGAGCGGGCTAAGATGGGGGGCGAACGAAAGGGGAGGCTCCCAGTCAGAGGGCGAGGAGGGGGCAGGATGAGTAGTCTCGGCGAGATCCTGCACGGCGGGGCGGTCGACGGCGAGGAGATCGCGCGGGTGCGCGAAGTCGTCATGTTCGAGCAACCCGGTCTCCAAGCGCGGCTGGTGCGGTT
>DATHUB010000209.1:0-2482 GCA_035462695.1 Coriobacteriia bacterium
AGTACCTTAAGACGCAGTCCCGCTTCAGGGGCGTTTCGGAGGAGACCGCCACCGAGATCCAGGCGTGGGTTGACGAGCGCTGGGCAGGGTACGTGGCGCGTAACGCCGGAGAGTGCGACTAGGTGAGCGCTCCGCACGCGAGCCGCACCGAGGACTACGACCTGTGCAACGAGTGCGGCGGCCTGTGCTGCTGCCTGTACCTCGCGCACGACGAGAACGGCGAGTACATCGGCGAAGACTGGCTGCCCGAGTACATCGCGCTATGGCTCGATCGCCTGCTGCGGAGCGGGGCGCTCGTTGCGAGCGGGGACGGGTACGTCGCGGGCGCACCGGGCGTGGAGCCGCTGCACGATCCCAGGCTCAGCCACTTGCCTGATGCAGAAGGCGCGGCCTACCGCGCGACCCTGCCCGCATGGGTGGACGTCCGCAAGTGCCAGTTCTGCCACCCGGACACCGGCTGCCTTTTGCCGAGGGAGTACCGAGCCGACATCTGTCGCGAGTACGTCTGCGAGTTGTGGCGGAGGTAGCGGCGACAGCAAGCGGCCGCGACCATTCTTTTCCTGTACTTGACGTATTTCGGCGCGAAACCTGCTATACTTCGTCCGCGGGCCGATGGGGCCCGAAGGATTGCGACCTGACACACCGCATATCTCGCGGAAGTCAGGTCGTTTTGTTTTGCCCCTGAGGGGGCGAGGAAGAAGGTTTGGAATGGCTGAAGGTACCGTTAAGTGGTTCAACGCTGACAAGGGCTATGGCTTCATCTCTCGTGAGGGTGGCGACGATCTGTTCGTTCACTTCTCCGAGATCCAGGGCGAGGGCTTCAAGTCCCTCGACGAGGGCCAGAAGGTCTCGTTCGACGAAGCCACTGGCAACAATGGCAAGCAGCAGGCGACCAACGTCCGCGCGCTCTAAGCGTAGCGAGACTCATAGGTTGTAGCCGAAGGGCGACCCTCACGGGTCGCCCTTCTTGCATTCCACTGGGCGCCGCCGCACTGCCGGAACCACTTGCGGGCCCCCGCCGCGCGGCTGCCGAAGCCGCCGCAGCAGTGCTCGCTATTCGGCGGTTCGGACGGGGAACGGCAGCTCGAACGTGTCGGCGGGAATGGGGATGCCGGCCTTCACGTTCGACCACATGTCCCGGCTTACATCGAGGCCGCTTATGGTCCCGTCGTCTTCCGGCACTGCGCCACGGCTGATGATGCCGATCACGACGTCGTCCTTCACGAGGTACGTGACGTCCTCGGAGTACCAGGCATTCGCCGAGCCCTCCAAGTTGTCGGTCTGCTGAATCTTGTAGACGACGCGCGAGGCGCCCGTCTCCTCATCCACGCCGTCCTCGACACCCTCGCCCTCCGGCCGGCTGTACTCGAGCAGGTAGTGGTCCACGCTCGCAACCGATGGCTCGCACGCCTCTTCCGCGTAGTACACGAAGTAGGCGGTTTCGCCGTCGGGAGACATGACCGAGCGGACCAGCTCCCCGTCCTCGTAGATGTCGTAGCGGAACAGCCTGCCGTCCACCCAGAACTCCCCGCTCTGCTCGACGCTGTCGCCCTCGAACCACGTGGTGGTCGAGCTGTAGTCGCCTGTCTTGGAGTCAGCGTCCAGGAAGGCGTCCAGACTCGGGCCGCCACCGGCGTCGCCCCGCTCGCCGGAAGAGCCGCTCTCATCGCCAGGGAGTAGGTCAGAGATCGGGCCGCAACCGCTTGCTGCGAACACCAGCCCGACCAGGGCCATAGCGGCCAGCACGAACAAAACAGATCGTTTCACGAGTTACCTCCTCAACGCGGGTACGTCTCAATCGTAAACTGCTCGTTGCTTCGGTGTCCTCACCGTTGACCAGACTCGCATCCTGACTCTATCGTAGAAATGCGATTAAGCGTCGATGGGGGAGTCCCGCATGGAGCCCGAATATATCGCTCGGATCGCGCGCGCGCTCGGCCATCCCACACGGATCAGGATCCTTCGGCTGCTCGCCGAACAAGACGAGTGCTGCGGGAAGGAGCTGTTCTCCGAGCTGCCGCTTCCGCAATCCACCGTGTCGCAACACCTGGCCGTGCTCAAGTCCGCCGGCCTCATCCAGTCAAAGCCGAATGGTACCAGCCAGGTGTACTGCGTGAAATCATGCGTGCTCATGGAGGCAATCGCGGCGATGACCGACATCATTGATGGGCATCCTGAATTCGCGAGAGAGGAAGCATGATGCCGGAGCAATCCGCAAAGCGACTGAACGTGTTCGAACGGTACCTGACTCTATGGGTGGCGTTGTGCATCGGAGCGGGAACGTTCATCGGAAGCCGCTGGCCGGGGCTGGCCGAATGGTTCGACCGGTTCACCGTAGCGCAGATCTCCATTCCCGTGGCGGTGCTCATCTGGCTCATGATCTACCCGATGATGCTCAGGGTGGACTTCGCCTCCATCAAGCGTGTGGGCGAGCGCAAGCAAGGCCTTGTGGTGACCACTGTGGTGAACTGGCTGATCAAGC
>DATHUB010000210.1:0-2666 GCA_035462695.1 Coriobacteriia bacterium
TGTGGCTTCGGGCATCGCAAACGACGGTGTGGTCATGCGGCCATTCGTCATCGGCGAAATCAACGATAACGCTGGCTCGATATCAGCCCGGACGTCACCGAGGCGCCTCACCACGGCCTGCGACAAGACGACGGCCGACCAAGTCGAAGCCCTGATGGTCGACACGGTGAACGCCGGTTCCGGAGCACGAGCCCAGTTGCAGGGCGTGAAGGTCGCCGGCAAGACGGGCACCGCGGAGACCGGCAAGAGCACCACAACCGACGCGTGGTTCATCGCCTTCGCGCCTGCCGAAGATCCGGTAGTGGCACTCGCCGTGCTCATAGAGCAGGGCGGCATCGGGGGACAGATAGCAGCACCCACAGCGCGACCGGTACTTGAGGCTGCGCTGCGGGCACAGGGTGAGAGCCGTTAGAACATGCGTATCCGCTAGAATGTGGACTGTGGGAGGCGCGCGTCTCCGCAGGTGAACAGGGAGTGTTGTATTCGTGGAAGAGATGGTGTTCGGCCGCAGGTACCGAGTGACCGAAAAGCTCGGCTCGGGCGGAATGGCCGAGGTCTACAAGGCCGTCGATGAAGTACTCGGCAGGACCGTCGCCGTTAAGGTGATGCATCCTCGCTATGCCGCGGACCCGACCTTCGCCGCCCGCTTCCGCCAAGAGGCACAGGCAGCCGCCAACCTCCAGAGCCCCTACATCGTGAACATGTACGACTGGGGCCAAGACGGCACCACCTACTACATTGTCATGGAGTACCTGCGCGGGACCGACCTCAAGACGCTCATCCAGCAGCAGGGAGCGCTCGATTCTCGCCGAGTGGCCGAGATCGGCATGCAGGTCTGCGGCGCGCTTTCAGTCGCCCACGGATATGACGTCATTCACCGCGACATCAAGCCGCACAACATCATGGTGACCTCGGAAGGTGCCGTTAAGGTCACCGACTTCGGCATCGCCCGAGCCGGCAACACGACCATGACTCAAACCGGCTCCGTGCTCGGCAGCGCCCACTACGTGTCGCCCGAACAGGCGCAGGGGCGGCCTCTCACCGCCACGAGCGACCTCTACTCGCTCGGCGTCGTGCTGTACGAGGCGGCAACCGGGCAGCTCCCCTTCGACGCGGACGCGCCCGTCGCCGTCGCGTTGAAGCAGGTCAACGAGGCGCCTCGGCGCCCGCGCGAGATCAACCCCTCTATCGATCCCGGCCTTGAGGCTGTAATCCTCAAGGCGATGGCGAAGCAGCCGACCGAGCGTTACGAGACTGCCGAGGAGATGCGCCGGGACCTCCAGCGCGTCGTTCAGGGCGGTGCGGTGCAGGCAACTGCCGTCGTCCCGGCCGTCGCCGCCGTGGGCGGACCGTCCGATGAGACGGCCGTCATGGCACCGGTGACGTCCGCGAGAGCTGGCGCTCCGACTACTCGGACCGCGCCTCGGCGCAAACCGGTGTGGCCTTGGATCTTGCTCGCGCTGCTGCTCATAGCTTCCGGGCTCGTGGCGGCCTATACGCTCGGTCTGCTCGGCCCGCAGGGCATCCCCGTGCCCGAAGTGGTGGGCATGTCGCTGGAGCAGGCGGAGACGGTGATCATCGAGCAGGGCTTCACGCTCGGCGAGGTCACCGAGGAGTTCAACAACGAGATCGAAGTGGGCGAGGTCATCGCTCAGTCTCCCGACGCCGGCACGACTGCCGAGAAGAGCACCCCGATCGACCTCACGGTGAGCAAGGGTCCAAAGCTCGTAGAGGTTCCCAAGATCACCGGACTCTCTGAGGAAGAGGCGCGGGCTGCTATCGCAGACGCAGGACTGGTCGCCGAGCCACTGCCGGACGAGTATTCGAGCAAGACCGAGGTCGGCGAGGTCTTCAAGCAGTCGCCCGGAGCGGGCGACGAAGTGGAAGAAGGCAGCGCAGTCCAGTACGTCGTGTCTCGTGGCAAACGAACCGTGAGCGTCCCGGACGTCACCGGGCGGTCGCGGGCATCCGCCGAGAGCGCGCTGCGTAACGCGGGCTTCAAGGTCTCGGTTTCCGAGCAGTTCAGCGAGGACGTCGACGACGGAGACGTCGTGTCGCAGAGCCCGGCGTCCGGCACCGAAGTAGTAGAGGGCTCCACGGTCTCGATCGTGGTCTCGAAGGGCTCCGAGCTCATCGAGGTGCCGGACGTGATCGGCGCGACCGAGACTGAGGCGCGCCAGACGCTCGAAGGAAGCGGCCTGAAGGTGAAGGTCGAATACGAGCCGCACTCCGAGGCAAACACGGTGCTCGACCAGACACCGAAGAACCCGGCAATGGTGAAGCGCAACACGACGGTCACTATCGTCGTGGATGCCACCGAGCCCTAGGACCCATCAGGGGCGCCGAGTCACGGCAGCGGGTTCGTAGCGCCTTGGCGTCAGGTGCCGAACTGCGCCGCGACGCGTCGGAGCGCGATCTCCAGGTAGGATTCCGATCCAAGATCGGCATCAGCGAACTCGAACGTATGGGCCGATGAGGCGCGCTCCCAAAGATGATCGTGGTCGTGCGTCACGCTCTGGGGCGATGCCTTGAGAACCGCGATGCTGCGACGCTTGGCATTTGCCGCTGCGGCGTATCCCCGCTTCGTCAGTTCGCGCTCAACGTGCCTGAGCCGCTTCGCAATCTCGTTCTCACTGATCGTCATGGCGATTCCTCTTTGCCGGAAG
>DATHUB010000211.1:0-9018 GCA_035462695.1 Coriobacteriia bacterium
AGATGCGTGAGAAGATCGCCGTCCTGATGGGTGGGCGCTCGCTCGAGCGGGACGTCTCGCTCGCGAGCGGCCGCCATGTGTGCGATGCGCTCGAGGCCCTCGGCTACTACGTGCTTGCCCTCGACGTGACCGCGGACCTCGTCCAGACCCTGAGAAGTGAGCGCCCGAAGGCGGCGTATATCGCGCTGCACGGCAAGTACGGCGAGGACGGCACCATCCAAGAGCTCCTCGAGTTCTTGGACATTCCCTACACGGGACCCGGCGTTGTGGCGAGTGCGCTCGCGTGGGACAAGTCGGTCGCCAAGCACCTGTTCGCCGAGCACGCCATTCCCACTCCGCCGTGGCTGACCTTGACCACGGACGCGTTCAAAGAGATGGGGGCGGCGACCGCCATCGACCTGATGGGCGATGCGGTCGGGGGCTTTCCCGTTGCGGTGAAGCCGGTGCGTCAGGGTTCCGCGCTCGGGATGCGCAAGGTCGATCAGCCTGAGGGGCTCGCCGATGCGCTGCTCGACGCACTCTCGTATGACACCGCGGCGATGGTCGAGCGATGGGTCGAGGGCGTCGAGTTGGCTGTGACCGTACTCGGAGAAGGAGACGACCTCCTCGTCCTGCCGGCGGTCGAGATCGCACCGCGAGCCGGCGTGTACGACTTCGATGCACGCATGTCGACGGAGAGCGTCGATTTCTTTGCCCCTGCGAGGATCGACAGGGGCGTGGCGGCGCAAGTGGAGACAATCGCGGGTGACGCTCACCGATTGATCGGTTGTCGGGATTTGAGCCGAATCGACCTCGTGGCCGACGCGTCCGGGCAAGTCCAGGTGCTTGAATGCAACACCTCACCAGGCATGACGGAGACTTCGTTGCTGCCGATGGCTGCCGCGGCGGCGAACATGAGTTTCCAAGATGTGGTATCAAAGGTGATAAACGCCGCGCTGCTAAGAGGGGAATCGGGTAGATAGCTGACGTGGCGAAGGGTAGTAACTAGAGGTCACTCGACCAAGATGTCCGCACTATACGGAGGTGCTCGTCATGTACGATCGTCGCGGGGGTTCTGTATTTGGAGCGTTCCTGCTGGGAGGCCTTGTAGGTGCGGTCCTCGCCCTGCTGTTCGCGCCTCGCTCCGGCAAGGAAACACGAGAGATGCTCGCTGCTAAGGCCGAGGATTATTGGGGCGAGGGCGTAGAGCTCTACAACACCGGCAAGGAGCGCGCAGTCGATATGTATTCGACCGGCAAGGAGCGCGTTTCCGAGCAGGGCGACCAGCTTCGCGTCAAGATCGACGAGGCGCGCGGCCGGCTGCAGGAGCAGGTAGCGAAGTCCGCTGAAACCGCCAAGACCAAGGTTGGGGAAGCAGTCCCCGTGGTCGAGGGGGCCGTGGATCGTGCGGCCGAGGCAACGAAGGGTGCCGTAGGCACCGTTGGCGGCAAGACTCAGGACACGCTCGACTTCGTCTCGCAGAAGGCCAAGGGCCAGGGCGCAGTCGAAGCGGACGTCGAGGTCGAAGTCGTCGAGACACCGGCCATTCCGGAGGTCTAGACTGGTCGAGTCACCGCACTGACGGGCCGGCCCCGCTTCGCGGGAGCCGGCCCTTGCTTTGCCCCGACGAGAGGGAGCGCACGCGCACGATGACCCGAAGGCTTCGAGAGCTGTACCACGCTGACGTGATCTCAGCCAAAGGGAAGCGCATCGGCCGAGTAGTGGATGCGCTCTTCGATCATGAAGAGCCTGTGGTCGTCGGCTACCTCGTCGAGCGTCCGCGCCTGCTGCTCCTGTTCGATCGCAAAGAGCGTCATCTGGCGCACGATGCTGTTCGCCTCACGGGCAACCGGCTCGAGGTTGCGAACGAGAGGGCGGCTTGGGACAAGTCGGCCGCGTCGAGGCTCGGTCTCGACTGGGATCTCACGGTCATCTGGTCCAACATGCCTGTCCGTACGGAAGCGGGCGCGAGCCTCGGACGAGTTCGAGACGCTCGTTACGATCCGAAATCCGGAGACCTCGTTTCGCTGTCCATCAGCACTGGTACCGCCGCCGACCTTGCCGTGGGCGCACGCGAGATTCCCGGGCACCTCGTGAAGGGGTACCGCGACGGGTCCATTCTCGTGACCGAAGAGGCGGCCAAGATCGAGATGAGTGGCGGGGCCGCGGCCGTTGCGGGGCGCGGCAGCGCCGTCGCGAAGGTCCAGGTGCAGCAGGCCGCGAAGACCGCCACGGCCTATGGCAAAGCTGCAGCGAAGGTGGCTCGCGAGAGCGAGACGGGAAAGAAAGCGATGGGTTGGCTTAAGTCGATGAAGGACGAGATCACCGACGCAATGGGCGATTCGGACGACGACTAGGGAGTCGTAGCTCAACGCAAGATGGCGCTCTCGCGGCGCTATACTATTTCGTACGTCCTATGAAAGAGCACGAGGTCATGTCGCGCAAACTCCGCCCGCTGACACTCGCCGATTTTACTCGGCTTCCAATCGGATGCCCGGGCTGTGTGTTCTGGGAGAGCCCTGAGACCGCCGAACGTCGCTGCGGCTCGCTATGCGACTCCGAGCGACAGACCGAGTGGTATCACCGCGTTATCGAAGAGTGGGGCGAGTGCGGGCGGGTCGCCCACGAGGACGGCGATGTTCTCGGCTTCGTCAAGTACGCTCCCAGTGGCTACTTCCCGCAGGCCCGGACGTTCTTCTCGGCGCCGACAGATCCCAACGTCCCGCTCATATCGTGCATTCATATCTCACCCGACGCGCGTCACCACGGGCTTGGAACCGTCCTGCTGAGAGCCGCGCTGAGAGACCTCACGCAGCGCGGTGAGCGGAAGGTCGAGGCGTTTGCGCTTGCGCATCGCCCCGAAACGTTCCAAGACGCTCCCATGCTCGGAATGGACTTTCTGCTGCGAAACGGGTTCACCGTGTCGCGCCCCGATCCGCACTATCCACTGCTTCAGCTCGAGCTGAAATCGCTGGCGGTGTGGACCGAGAATCTCGAAGCGGTGCTCGAGTCGCTTAAACTACCTCTGCGTATCCCGGAGCGCACGCCCGCGCCCTGGTGATCGAACGGAGGAGTAGAGTGGCAGAGCAGTCTCGCAGGCAGGGTTCGCGCGAGCGCGTGCGTGCCTTCCTCACCGAGCACGGTCTGGCCGATGGAGTCGTCGAGTTCGAACAGTCGACTAAGACCGCCGCGATGGCTGCGGAGGCCATGGGCTGCGAGCTGGGTCAGATCGTGAAGTCGCTCGTCGTGATCGTGGACGGCGAATCGCCCGTGGTTGCGCTCGTTGCCGGCGACCGTCGCGGCGATCTCGATGCGATCGCCGGCGAGATGGCGGGCCGCAAGGCGCGTATGGCCGATGCCGACACTGTCAGAGAGGTGACCGGATATGCCATCGGGGGAGTATCGCCCTTCGCTCTCCCCGAGAGTCTCCCGGTGCTTGTCGACGACTCCCTCGAGCGATTCGAGACCGTGTTCCCGGCGGCGGGGACGCCCTCCTCGATGGTTCGCATGCCAGCGGCAATGCTGGTGAGCGTTTCGCGCGGTCGGGTGGCACGTATCTCGCACTGATTCTCGTGCCGAATGAAGAGCGTTTGAGGGGTTCTAGCAGCAGTGTCGTATTACGTCGTCAAACCTCCTCGGAGAACAAGTCTCGCACGCGTCGCCGTGCTGGGAGGTGTCGCGCTGCTCGTGATTCTCGCCTTGCTCGCGGGTTGGGCTGCGGCCCAGCCGATCAAGGTGATGGTCGACGGCCAGCCTCGCTATGTCCCCTCGGGAACGACCCTCTACGAGCTTCAGAAGAGCGGCACCATGTCCGCGCCCAAAGGTCGTCTGATGAGCATTGACGGCCGAGTGCTGCTTGCGGACGGGGGTCATCTCCCCGCAGCCAAGCGAAATGGGACCCCCTGTGAGTCCGGTCAGCGCGTCTACAGCGGGGACGTGATCGAGAGCGTCCAAGGACAGGACCGCCTCGAGTCGGTCGTCGTGACGGATGTTCCCTTGCCGTTCCGCACTCGCTACGTGGGAGATGGCCCCCTCACTGAGATGAAGTCGCTTGGTTCGCCCGGGCTGTCGCGCCAAACGCGGGGGCTGGTCTCGGGTTTCGAGGTCACGAGCACCGTGGTCAGAAAGCCGACCGACACGGTCATCCGCCGGATGCGCCCGACCGGCAAGGTCGTCGCGTTGACCTTCGACGACGGGCCTTGGCCGCTCTCGACTCGGCGGATCCTCGACGTGCTCGCCGAGGAGGAGGTCCGCGCGACGTTCTTCATGGTGGGCAAGCAGGCCGCCCGCAATCCCCACATCGCCAAGCGCGTTGCCCGTGAGGGGCACGACATTGGGAGTCACAGCTACGGGCACAAGGCCTTCGCGTCCATGTCCTCAAAGGGGATTCGCAAGGAGATCAAGTACGGGCGGAGCGCGGTGGAGCAGGCGACCGGTCATCGCACCAACTGGTTCCGGCCTCCGTATGGCTCGATGGATCCCAAGGCGTGGCGGCAAGTGCGGGACCTGAAGGTTCATGCGGTGCTCTGGGACGTGGATAGCCGGGACTGGACCAAGCCGAGCGTGAAGAAGATGCGCCGTACTGTCATGCGCGAAGTGCGCCCGGGCTCGGTGGTTCTCTTTCACGATGGCGGGGGAGACCGCCAACAGACGATCAAGGCGCTGCCGTCCATCATCGAGAGCCTTCGCAAGAAGGGCTACGAGTTCGTGACGGTCGACGAGCTCTACCAGATGCGCGCCGACGCCGCAAAACGCAAGAAGGCTAAGGCCAAGGCATCCGCGAGTGAGGCGTCCGACTCCTGAGTGACGCGCCGACGCGAGCTGGTTCAGGGCTGCAAGTCAGTCTCGGAGCTGACGTGAATCACGCGCGTCGGCGTGACGACGGCGTTGACCCGCTCGTCGTGGTCCTCCGCGGGTAAGCTTGCGACGACCTGTTCGTCGTAGGCGAGGCCGATCCTCACGCAGTCATCCCTGAGCCTCGGCAGCAGCCGGTCATAGTAGCCACCGCCGTAGCCGAGCCGATAGCCTGCCTCGTCGAAAGCCACGCCGGGAACGACAACCGCATCGATAGTGTCGAGCGGTACGCGAGGAGTGTGTGCTGCCGGCTGTCGGATGCCGAGCGGACCGGGCTCCAGGTCCTCGCCCCAGCCGACGAGATGCACTCCCAGAACGCCCTCGGCTTCAACTCTCGGCATCGCGACCACAACTCCTCGAGCGTGCAGAGACTCGATAGCGAGCGCGGGGTCGATCTCCTCGGCGGTGGCGGCGTAGGCCATAACCACTCGCGCGCCGGCAAGCTCTTCGAGGGACAGAAGGTTCTCTGCTGCGGCCTCCGCATGTGCGATGCACGTCTCGGCAGAGAGGGAGCAACGCAAGTCGCGAACGTGCTTGCGCAGCGCCTGCTTCTGATTTCGTCCGTCGGTCGGTTGGTTCACAGCAGCCCCATCCCCTGTCCGACCTGAAGTCCGAGCAGCAAGACCGTGAGGCCGGTGACCGTGAGGATCGTTGCCCAGCCGAGGACGTTCGTCAGCCGGCTGTTTGTGTAGCGACCCATCAACCTGCGGTCGTTCACGATGCGAATCATGAAGAGGAGCAGGAACGGAAGCAGGACACCGTTGACCGCCTGGGAGAGCACCATGATGGTGATGAGCGGAGCACCCGGAATGAGCACGACGGCGGCGCCGAAGATGATGACGAAGGTGTAGATCGCATTGAACGCAGGCGCCTCGGCCCAGCTGCGGTCGATGCCGCGCTCCCAGCCGAACGCCTCGGTGATCGCGTAGGCGGCGGTCAAGGGCAGAACGCAGGCGGCAAGCAGTGAAGCCGCAGCCAGTCCGACCGCGAAGAGTATGGTCGCGTACTGGCCGGCCACCGGCGCCAGAGCGGCTGCCGCTTGCTCGGCGCCCGTGATCTCGATTCCGGCCGGGTACAGGACGGTGCCTGTCGTGACGATGATGAACCAGGCGACGATGTTGGCGGCGACAGCTCCCGCGATCACGTCGATGCGCTGCAGACCGAGGTCTTTGACCCCCACGCCCTTCTCCACGATGTTGCTCTGGACGAAGAACTGCATCCAAGGTGCGATCGTCGTCCCCACGGTGGCAACGACGAGAAGCACGAACTGAGGCGTGGCCACGAACTGGGGGACGACGGTTGCGTGAAGCACTTCGCCCCAGTCGGGCTTGGCGAGGAATGCGGCGACGACGTACGCAAGGAAGACGCTGGAAAGCGCGAGGAAGACCTTCTCCACGTTTCGATAGCTGCCTCTTACGACAAGCGCCCACACGACCAGTGCCGCGATCGGCACGGAGATGTACTTCGTGACGCCGAACAGCTCGAGGGCGGCCGCGATGCCGGCGAACTCGGCGACGCTCGTCGCGGCGTTGCTGACCAGCAGCGCGAGCATCGCGAACAGCGTAGGGCGCACGCCGAATTTCTCCCGGATGAGCGCGGCGAAGCCCTTGCCGGTCACCGCCCCCATCCGCGCGGCCATCTCTTGCACGATGACGAGCGAGAACGTCATGACGAAGATCATCCACAGGGTCGCGTAGCCGAAGCTCGCTCCGTCGACGGAGTAGGTGGAGATGCCGCCGGCGTCGTTGCCGGCCGACGCCGCTACGATGCCCGGCCCCAGCACAGCCAGCAGCGCGAGGACTCTCGTCCTCCTGCGGGTGTGGGTCGGCGTCGTCACGCGAAGAGCTTGCCTGAAATCGCGAAGGCCGCGACGATGCCGCCGACGTAGCTGAGACCGAGGTATACGACGACCGAGAGAAGCATCGCGGTCGTCGAGAGACCGGTAGCCGAGATCGGGCGGCCCTTATCGGCGCGCCTGAGGGCCGAATCCGCGAGGACGCTGCTCAGCACCACGGTGACGAGGATTGCGAGCATCGTCACGACGCCGAAGATGATGCTGGTCTCCAAGTTGATGCCCCGCTGCGCCAGCTGCAAGTAGCCTGCGGCGAAGATGCCGCAGGCGATACCCAGCGCGAGTCCGACCGAGCCTTCCGCGACCAGCCGGCGCAGGAGCGAGGGGCGGTCTTCTTCCGCGGAGCCCTCGATGATCTCGGCGACCGCACGCGAAGAGGCTTCCTCCGCGGTCCTCAGCGCCAGAGGCAGCAGTAGGGCAGCTGCGCCAACGAAGATGGACGCATGAAAGAGCCAGAACGGGCCGAAGTCCTCGGCGAGTCCCTGCCTCGTCTCAGTCGCCCATCCGGAGACGACGACGAGCGTCGAGAGCCAGATGACGACCCAGATGCTCCGCCTCCAGATGCGGCTCCACAGGCTCATGGCGCGGCCGCGCTCGCGAGCGGAGCCCGTGGCGATCGCGAGGTCTTCCTCGGCCTCCTCCTCGAGGACGTCGAGGGCGTCGTCAACCGTGACGATTCCGAGCAGCTTGCCGGTCTCGTCGACGACGGGCAGCGCGAGCAGGTCGTACTTGCTCATGTCGTCCGCGACGTCTTCTTGGTCGTCGTCGGGGCCGGCAATGAACAGGTCGCGCTCGGCGATCTCCTCGACCATCGTCCCGGGCTGCGCGAGAAGCAGGTCACGCAGCGAGATGACGCCGGTGAGGTGGTTGTCACCTTCCACGGTGTAGACGTAGTAGACGCTTTCCTGCTCGCCCGCGACCGCCCGCAGGTGCTCGATGACCTCCTGTACCGTCATGTCGTCGGTCACCGTCGTGACTTCCGGCGTCATGATGCCGCCGGCGGTCTTCTCCTTGTAGCCGAGAAGACCGCGGATGGCGGTGGAGTCCTCGAGGCCCATGAGCCGCAGCAGGCGCTCGGCTTTCTCTCTCGGCAGATCGCCCACGATGTCGGCGGCATCGTCGGGGTCCATCTCGGCGAGGAGCAGCGATGCGCGCCTCTCCGAGAGGTCGTCGATAACGTCGGCCTGATACTCGTCCTCAAGCTCCGAGATCGCCTCGGCGGCTTGGACGTTGTCGAGGTGATCGAAGACGCGTGCGCGCTGGGACGCCGAGAGCTGCTCCATGATGTCGGCGACGTCCGCCGGGTGCAGCTCGTGCAGGCGCTTGTGCGTAACGGATAGCTTGACCTGCGAAAGGTCGCGATCGAGCAGGTCCATGTAGTTCCACGCGATGAGGTTCTCGGGCACTTCTCGGCCGATGAGACCGAGGAAGCGCTCGACGCCCGACTCGAGGGTCGGCGAGATGCCGCGCAGGATACCGCGGAAGCCGACTTCAGCACCGAGCAAGCGCATCTGGTTGCGCGACTCCGAAAGCTTGAGGTCGTTGACGCGAACGACCTTCATGCCTTGGGTGTCGACGATCTGCTTGTCGAGAAGGTCGCGCGAGAGCAAGACCTCGTCGGGCTGCAGATAGCTGAAGCGGATGTCGGCCGCGGCTACGTTGAGAGCTATGCGCTCGCCGTCGAACTCCGCGACGAACTTGCGCCACGAGAGCATGAACGGGGTCTTGTCGGGGCCGCGAAACGCGAGCGAGGTCACGCGTGGGAAGACCTCGCCCGTGGCGATGGCGATGTCGTTGATGGTGCCGATCTCTTCGCCGGTCGAATCCATGACCGGCTTGCCGAGCATCTGCGAGAGGTAGATCACACGCACTCCCTCCCTTCGAGCGCGCCGTACGCGGCTTTGGCCGTGTGCAAGCGCGCAGTCGTGGGTGTATCGAAGACGGCTGGTCTCCCCCGGCCGGCTCGATACTCAGAGCGCGTCCAAGGGGCTACGGACTGTGGGGTCTCACGTAATCCCATATCTCTCGACTACAGGTCAGACAGAAACGAAAAAGCCCCTGCGTCCGTTTGGACCAGGGGCAGTGGCTGTGCTCGCACACACACGTCGGCACACAACTCGCCCTGAGCAGGGCAGGTGCACGGGTGATCGCCACTCACATCCCTCGTCAATGGTTTTGGCACTGTCCGACGTAGGGCGCGCGACGCGTGGTGTCGTCGACGCAGCGGGAATGCCCGCCTCGCAGAGCCCAGCCACCTTAGCCTTCGCCTTAAGCCGGCGAGGGCTGTTCTACCCATTGGCGTCTCTCGACATTTCCGGGCAGTGGCCTGTGTT
>DATHUB010000212.1:0-2971 GCA_035462695.1 Coriobacteriia bacterium
CGCCCTCACGGGTGATCTTGAACGTGCGGCGGTCCTGCGGCGCCCAGGCCGAAACCTCCCGCCGCAGCTGAGCCGCGGGCACTCCCTCGCGAACCGCTCGGCGCAAGGACTCTCGCGCCCACGCCAGGGTCTCGTCGGAGAATCGACTGGCATGCTGCAGCTCCCACGACATCACGAGCATGTGATGGTAGCGTCCGTTGCCCTCCAAGTCGTACTGCTCCCAAGCGAGAACCCGGTGAAAGAGCTCGTCACAGAGTTGGTCCTCGGCTAGATCGGCGCCACACTCGGGGCAGACGGGCATCTCGACTCCATAACTGGTAGAAGCGGAGCTTGTTCGTTCGTTCGGGCATATCCTACCTGCGATATCCGCTGCAGAGCGTGCCTGCATCGACGACAGGAGCCTTCGATGGCCAATACCGCCGAGTTCCCCGTAGTGTTCGCCCGGCTCAAGCAGATTCTGGTGCCGTTTGCCTCGATCGGCGTCAAGTTGGATGCCCCCGATGACTATGTGATCGAAGGCCCTCCCACCGATGCGACCGTCGGCAGGCCCGCGTACTTCGGCGAGGTGCGAATCCGCAAGAACTACGTGAGCTTCTACCTCATGCCGGTGTACGCCTTCCCAGATCTTCTGGATCGAGCGTCTGGCGACCTGAAGAAGCGCATGCAGGGCAAGTCGTGCTTCAACTTCACCAAGATCGATGAGCCTCTGTTCTCGGAACTCGAAGATCTCGCGCAGCGGGGATACGAACGCTATCTCGAGGCCGGATTCATAGCCGGCAAGGTGCCCGCAGCGAAGGGTGCCCGATGACCGAAGAATACGCGGAGCGTCTCGCCAGCAGCGGTCGGCTCAGACGCTACTCCGGCATCGCCGAGATGATCGGCGACCCGGCCAACCCGACCCCCCTCGTCGCCCTGAATCGAGTCGTTCCCGACGGAGGGGCGCAGCTGTACGTGAAGCTCGAGTGGATGAATCCGTTCGGCTCGGTCAAGGACCGCGCCGCCAAGTGGATGCTCGAGTCGATGGAGGCCCGCGGCGAGCTCGAGGGCAAGGGCGTCGTCGAAGCGACCTCGGGCAACACCGGGATCGCGCTGGCCGCGATGTCGGCCCTCCTCGGGCACCCAATGGTGGCCGCGGTGCCAAGCACGATGCCTGCCGAGAAGAGCGTGCTGATCAAGTCCCTCGGCGCCGCTGTCGTCCCGACGCCCGAAAGTTGTCCCACTGACCGTCACCCAATGGACGTCGCAATCGAGATCGCCGAGAAGATCGTCACCGACTCGCCCGCCGAATTCGTGATGCCGAACCAGTACGACAACCCGGACAACGTACGCGCTCACTACGAGACCACCGGTCCGGAGGTTTGGGCTCAGACCGAGGGACGCATCGACTACTTCATCGTCGGGATCGGCACCTGCGGGACTGTCACGGGCGCGGGTCGCTTTCTGAAGGAGCAGAACCCGAACGTCCGGATCGTCGCGGTGGAGCCGGTTCGCGGTCACCACATCTCTGGACTGAAGAACCTTGACGAGACGAGCATCCCGGGAATCCTCGACCGCTCCGTCATCGACGCGACGGTCTACGTGGACGACGAAGAGACGCGGCAAGTCGCGAAGCGGCTGCACGCCGAGGAGGCCCTGTTCGTCGGCTCGTCCGGCGCGGCTGTCATCGCCGGCGCGCTGCGATACCTGGAGGGACGCACCGGCGTCGCGGTCGCGATCGCACCCGACTCGAGCCAAAAGGCGATCTCGTTCCTGACCGCGATGCTCGACGGGGAGTAGCGGAGCCTTTGGCGGTCGAACGATCCTGCGAGGGGGGCGCCGCGCTAGAACGCCGGGACGTTGAAGAGCCCCGCGACCGCTAGCCCGAAGGTCGCCACGGAGGCGGCAATAACCACTGCGACCAAGCCGGCCATCAAGGCGTACTCGACAGAGGTCGCAGCCTCGTCGCGGCTAATGAGTTCGAGCAGCCTTCTCATGACTTCCCCCGAGCCTGTCCGGTACACCTATTTGTATATTGTGCCCAGCCAGAGCAGCGTTCGCATCGGCAATGCGGCTGATGCTGACTCAGACGAGTGGGGGCTGGCCAGTCCTCCCAATGGCCGGGCGTTCGACCGACTATGGGGGATGAAGTTTTATCCGGATGTTATTGACCCACGGCATTTTATCCGGGTAGAATCACGCCACCAATTGAAGCATCCAGGTCAGGAACGCCGATGAACGAGCATGCCTCGCCCTCATACATAGCCTTCGCCGGTTCGCGCCGAGTGGCGCGTGGCGAGCTTCGTGACGTTGCAGCTGCCGTCAAATCAGTCTCCGCGAGCAGAGAGAACGAACCCCTGCTCGTCTTCGAGGCCGAGTCCAGCCAGCAGGTGGAGCTGGATCTGCGCGGCTCGCTCGAGGACGTGCTCGGGCGTCTGCCCGAGGCCGAAGCCTGCGAGACGTCCGCAGAGTCGACGGCCGAGGAGCCGCGCTCCGGAGCTCGCAAGCCCGGCCGACCGAAGCTCGGGGTCGTCGCGCGAGAGATCACGCTGCTCCCTCGCCACTGGGAGTGGCTGGCCGGGCAGCCGGGCGGTGCTTCTGTAACGCTCCGCAAGCTGGTCGAGAAGGCCCGGCTGGCTGGCGCCGACGAGGACCGCATTCGCCTCGCTCGGGACGCCACCTACCGCTTCATGTTCGCCTTGGCGGGCGACGAGCAGGGTTTCGAAGATGCGTCGCGCGCATTGTTCGCCGGAGACAGCGACGGATTCCTCGCGAACACCGAGTCTTGGCCGAGCGACGTGCGAGAGCACGCTCGCGGTCTCGCCGAATCGTCGTTCGCGCACGAGATGGGTAGGGACTGAGGCCATGCCGACCGACCGGAAGGCTCTCCTCAGGCAGTACAAGGAGACGAAGCTGCCAATGGGCGTCTTCCGAGTGCGCAACGTCGCCGAGACAAGGTCGTTCGTCGGAGTGAGCGTTAACCTGCCGGGGATGC
>DATHUB010000213.1:0-10292 GCA_035462695.1 Coriobacteriia bacterium
CAAAGCCGCCGTGATGCGAGCGTACGTCACGGTCGCAGGATTCGTAGTCTCGATGGTATCTGTGCATCTGCATTCCTTTCGAGCGGGTGACAGTGAGCGATATATCGTTATCTGTCGCGATACACAGCATGCAGCGTGCCATGGCGCAGGTTCATCTACCCGAAGCGAGCGCGTCGCGCGATGCGGCCGTCCACTCGCGGCTGTCGCAGATCCGCGCCTCGGATCTTGCTCCGAGGAAATCATCCCCACGGCGGCACGCGAGGTGGGTAGAATCGAGGCGAGGACTGTAGCAGCGTGCACCGGCGCACGTACCGCATCGAGCGGTGAGATGGGCCTAGGGGCGCACTTGTAGCACGCGCAGCCGTACTGACATGCACCGCGATCAGCTTGAGACGCCAGCCTAGTACCACAGCGGAGCGGGGCGTCAAGGGACGGTCAAGATTGCATCCGCAGTACTCGTAGCAACTCACACCACGCGCACGTCGTGACACGCGGGCACAGCCTGCGCACGCTTGCGTGCGCTTTGTTCTTTGATAAGTGAAGATTGAGAGGCGATAGCTATGAAGAGGGGGATCGTTCTGTCCCTCCTCATCGGGCTCATCCTCTTGCTTTCCGTTCAGTTTGGTTTCGCTAAAGAGAGTCCGCATCAGAAGGACCCCGCAGGGCCGAAGGCGGCCCACGCGGTTGAAGCGGTAGCGAAGACGAAAGCGCCCCACAGCGATGGGGACGCGAAACCAGGGGCTGCTGCGGTCGATCGGAGCGCGAAGCCTAAGGCGGAGCGCGTCCGGTCCCAAGGGAGCAAGGCGGACGTGCAGCGCACGAAGAGCGAGCGGCCGAAAGCCGTTCGGGCTCCGACTGCTGCACCGAAAGGCGATGAGGGCCACCCCGATGCGAGCAGCGAACCAGCTGCTACTGTCACCCCGACCACCGTGTATCTCCATGCCCCGCACGTGGGTGCGAGCAGCGAGACGTTCGGCGGTAAGTGCGACGGCGGAGACCTGACTGAGGGAGTCGAGTGGCACTTCGTACTCAACGGACTCGATCACGGTACGAAGCCCGCAACGCTCAGCGTCACCTTCCAAGAGGCCGGCGCGCGCACAGCGACAGGCCTTCCGGTGGGTAACGGATCCACCCAGCACTTCTACGTCGCGACTCCGAGTCATGACGTTCTGTTGGGCGGTTCTGCGGTTGTGGAGAGTGTAGGCGTTGGCAAGCTGGTGCTTAGCCACGTTTCCTGCACGTCGACATGCGAGCCCGAGGAGCCGAAACCGCCCTGTGAGCCCGAGGAGCCGAAACCGCCCTGCGAGCCTGAGGAGCCGGAGAATCCCGACACGCCGGACAAGCCGACGGTCGACGAGCCCGACGAGGAGCCATTCCTTCCGTTCACGGTGGCGCAAGCCGACGCGGTTGAGGCCGTCGTCAGGGAAGCCTACCTCCCTTACACCGGTGATCCCGGTGCACTGCTCATGGGGTTCGCAACATGGACCGCCATGGTCGGCAGTGGTTTCAGGATGAAGGCGCGTAAGCCGCGCCGTTAGCAATTACGATGAAGCGACCAGGAGCCGCCTCGGTGGCGGCTCCTTCGCCTCTCTCCCGACAGGCGCGATGGCTGCCGGGGGCTGGAACAAGCGGTTCTTCCCAATCAGGGAAGGGCCGCTTTCGTTTGCGGCCTGGCCGGCAGGTCAGTACTCGTGCCGCCGCTGGCGCCAGCGGCGAAGCATGATCGACAGGAAAAACCAAACGCCCACGCCCGCCGAGCAAACCAGCGTGAATCCGGCAATCAGCTCGAGCCACCAAGGAATCTGGGTAGGAGCGAGCAGCCACGAGAATCCGAGGACGAATGCGGAGACGACGAGGGCGAAGGCCAGTCGATCGATGGCTTGCTCAACCCTCGACATGAGCGGGTCGAAGCCTCCCGGCCTGACCGTCATTCGCAGATCACCGTCAGCAACTCGTTTGAGAGCGCGATTGACGTTGTCCGGGAAGCCTTGGAACGCACGCATGCTCTTGCGCATCGTGCCGATGAAGCCCTTCGCGATCGACGTGGGCTGAACCTGCTCCTCGACGATGCGCCGTGCGAAGGGTGTCACCGACTCGACGAAGTGGAAATCGGGGTCGATGGCGGTCCCCAGCGCCTGAATCGTCGCAAGTGTCGTCAGCAGGAGTGCGAACTCGGAAGACAGGCTCAAGCCTCGCTTGCCGATGAGCGACATGACTTCGACGATGAGGGCGCGGGTGTCCACCTCGCGCAGACGCATGTTGTAGTACTTCGCGATCAGGGCCGTCACATCTCGCTTCAGACCGATCGCATCCACGTCGGCGACGCCTCGGCTCACTTCCAGAAGAATATCTCCGGCCAGCTCGCCGTCCTGCTCGATGATGGCGACGAGCAGATCGGCGACTTGGGCTCTCGCTTCGTCTGAGAGCTTGCCGGCACGGCCGAAGTCCGTGAAGGCGACCCTGCCGTCCGGCATCGCGAAGAGGTTTCCGGGGTGCGGGTCCGCGTGGTAGAAGCCGTGAATGAAGATCTGCTCGTAGTAGCAGGTGATGCCTCGCCGGGCGATCTCTCGGCGATCGACGCCGTGGGCGTCGAGCTCATCCAGCCGGTTGAAACCGATCCCCTCGATGCGCTCCATCGTGAGGACGGTCGAAGAGGTCCGGTCCCAATAGACCTTCGGGAAGTGGACCGTCGTGTCGCCTTCGAACGCGGTAGCGAGGCGCTCCGCGTTCTCGCCCTCTCGCACGTAGTCGCACTCCTCGTGTAGCACGCGCGAGAACTCATCGACCAGCCCGACGACGTCATACCGGACTCCGATGTCCGTGCGCCCGTGTATGCGACGGGCCTGCGTGCGCAGTATGTCCAGGTCGGCTTCGATCACGTCCCGGATGCCGGGACGCTGCACCTTGACCGCGACACGGGTCCCGTCGAGCAAAGTGGCCATGTGGACCTGCCCGATGCTTGCAGCGGCGGCGGGCTCCTCCTCGAACGTGGCGTAGAGAGCGTCGAGGGGCTCGCCGAAGGATTCTTCGATCTCGGCGCGCGCCTGTGCGAACGGGAAGGGCACCATCTCGTCCTGCAGTTTGGCGAGTTCGTCCGCATATGAGGCCGGAATGAGGTCGGGGCGCACCGAGAGCATCTGGCCGATCTTGGCGAACGTCGGACCGAGATGCTCCATGGTTCGCCGGACTCTTTCCTCCGGCATCAGGTTCGCGTCGGGGCCCTTTGCGCGGTTGCCGCGCAAGTTGGCGATCCAGGGAGCGCGAAGCCCGAGCTGATCGAGCACCGTGCCGAAGCCTTCGTCGACTAGAACGCTGACGATTCTCCGGTAGCGCTGGCTGCGGCTTATTGTCGCCACTACGGCCCCTTCTCTCGCGCGAAACCCTCTCATATGAGCGTATACCTGAAATGCCCAGCTGTGCGACGGAAACCACGCACGTCTCCGCTAGACTGGAAGGCCGAGAGGAGCTCGTGTGATCACCTTCGTGGAAGTTGCCATAGGCTCGGATGGTGAGCTTGGGTGTCGGCGCTGCGGTGCATCGTCTACCCAGCCGCACGTCCGTCGTGCCTCGGATGTGGGTGCGGAGCTGGCTTCGATCGCGACGGGGTGGCGTTATGGTCCCGGTCCGAACGTCTCGTTCATCGGGATCGAGCCTTTTGTGCACCCCGAGCTCCCACAGTTGATAGCGGCGGCTACGTCCGCCGGCTTCTCGCGCGTTCGACTCCGCACTGATGGCGGGGCGCTCGCCAAGGCCGACAACGCCGCAGGGGCGTTCTCGGCAGGTGTCCGGCATCTTGAGATCGTGCTGCTCGGGTCGGCGAAGACACACGACGAGCGCTCCGGGCGGTCGGGGCTGTTCGACGATGCCGCAGCAGGCGCGACTGCCTTTTCGCGTGCGGCCGAGAGCTCAGCTGTCTCGATTACGGCTCGAATCCCCGTCTGTCGACATTCGGTCTTCGACGTCGCTGGGGCCGTGGTGGCAGCAGCCGCCCTGGGCGCGAGTGCCGCAACGATCGACGCCTCGGGTCTCAAGTGGTCGACCGATCGCGAGGCCCTGCTCGACGCGGCTCTCGAAACGGCGACTGTGAACCGCGTCGCGGCATGCGTCATCAACTGGGACGGCGGGTGGACGGCGCCGTATGACAGGACACCCTGGCAGTCTCTCCCGGGAGTCACGCAGTGAAGCGGCTCGCCGTCGCCTTGGTGGGGGTCAACACGGTCGGCTACCGTTCGCTCGCGCTGGACTACTTGCAGACCTCGGCACTTGCCGACCCTCGGCTCGACATCGCCCTCACCCGGTTCGACGTCGATGTCTCGCTTGACGCGTGGTGGACAGCCTACCGGGTCCTCACGCTCACGCCGAAACCGGACGTCGTCGCTCTGCCGGTATTTTGCTGGACCGCTCGCCACGTCTTCGATGCATGCAGGCTAGTAAAAGCTGCGTCCCCAGAGACGACGATCGTTGTCGGCGGCCCCGAAGTGGGCCCTATCGCCGAAGAGGTGCTTGCCGAGCAACCGTCGGTGGACATCGTCGTGCGCGGGGAGGGCGAGTTCACGTTCCCGGAGATACTGCATTCGATCTCGCGGGGCGGGGACGTTGGCGGCATTCCCGGCGCCACCGCGCGGAGCGGCGGGAGAATCGTGTCGGGGGCCGAGCCCAAGCTTCTCGATGAACTCGACATGCTCGCCTCACCGTTCACAGCGGGTCTGCCAATCGCGACGGACGGAAGCGCCTACGTCGAGACCTACCGGGGCTGCCCCCACCGATGCTCGTACTGTTTCGAGGGCAAGGGATCCTCTCGGATCAGATCGTTTTCGTGGGAGCGCATCGAGTCGGACATCAACGCGGTCGCGGCATTACCCGGCATGACAGCGTTCAGCTTCATCGACCCGGTGTTCAACCTCACCCGGGATCGGCTCGGGCGGCTCTCCGAGATACTCGCACCTCACGCGAAGCGTGGCGTCCGGCTTCACACTATCGAGGTGGACATCGAACGGGTCGATGCGGAGCAGGCCGCGCTTCTCGGGGCGGCAGGAGTCGTCAGCGTCGAGAGCGGCCCTCAGACGGTTGGGGCCGCAGCGCTTGCCGAGTGTCGCCGCTCGTTCGATCCCGATCGTTTCGCGGCGGGCGTGGAAGCGTGTCGCGCCGCTGGAATCTCTGTCGAATGCGACCTTATCGTCGGCCTGCCGGGCGACACGCTCGAAGACGTTCTCGACGGCATCGATTTCGCGATCTCACTCGATCCCGGACGCGTGCAGCTTTCCACCCTGCATGTCTTGCCGGGGACCGACCTGTGGGAGCGTGCGACAGAACTCGGCCTTCGGTTCGACCGAGAGCCACCGCACGAGGTCATATCTACGCCTCAGCTGTCCTACGCCGACCTTAGACGGCTCGAGGTCTTCGGCAATGCGGCGGCGCAGACCTATCAGGCAAGACTCTCACTTACTCCTAGGAGCCGTTAGATGACCGTATCGAAGCGCGCGCAAGCGATTCGCCCCTTCGTCGTGATGGACGTCGTCCAACGGGCCAAGGAGCTCGAGGCCGCCGGCCGAGACATCGTTCGGCTCGAGATAGGCGACCCTGACTTCCCGACTCCAACCGTTATCGCAAGAGCATGTGAGGCCGCGATCGAGGACGGGAGTACGCACTACACACAGTCCCTCGGGCTTCCTGATCTTCGCGAGGCGCTGCGCGCTCACTACCGCACAGCCTACGACGTCCACGTCGACCCCTCAGACATCATCGTCACGCAGGGCACGAGCCCGGCGATGCTCCTCCTCTTCGGCGCCCTGCTCGACCCGGGCGACGAGGTCATCATGCCCGACCCGTGCTACCCGGCGTATCCCAACTACGTCGCGTTTCTCGGCGGCATCCCCAAGACGGTCCGCACGCACGCCGAAGAGGGTTTTCGGTACCGGGAAGACGAGTTGCGCGCCGCCATCACTCCGCGGACCAAGGCGATCATGATCACGTCTCCGAGCAACCCAACCGGCGCCGTGCTCGGCGAGGACGACCTGCGGATGCTCGCCTCGATCGCCGAGGAGACAGGCGTTCGCATCGCGAGCGACGAGATCTACCACGGGCTGAACTTCTGCGGCCCCGACCGCTCGATCCTGCAGTACACCGATCGAGCCTTTGTCCTGAACGGCTTTTCGAAGGCGTACGCGATGACCGGCTGGCGTCTCGGGTACCTGATCGCCCCACGCGAGTTCGTTCGCCCCGCCGAGAAGATCCAGCAGAACTTCTTTCTTGCGGCCAACGCCTTCGTTCAGCAGGCAGGCGTCGTCGCACTGACGCAGGCCCAAGGTGACGTGACCAGGATGCGCCATCTCTACGACGAGCGCAGAAGGTGCCTGGTTCCCGCCCTGCGCGACGTTGGGCTCAAAATCGACTCGGAGCCCTGTGGCGCGTTTTACGTCTTCGCCGATGCACGTTGTTGGGGCGAGGACTCGTTGGTTCTTTCCGAGCGTCTGCTCGAAGAAGCAGGTGTGGCCTGCGCTCCGGGCATCGATTTCGGCGCTGGAGGAGAAGGATTCCTGCGATTCAGCTACGCCACGTCGATGGAACGGCTGGTAGAAGGCGTTCGCAGACTCGGCGATTGGGCGGCGACCCAAGCGAAGGGCTAGCGGGCCCTCTTCTCACGGACTTCCGTTCCCGTTCGCCGACTCTCGCTTGTAAGTTCAACAGCAGGTGCCGATAGTGACTGTGCGGGCTGTTGCAGACGCAGTTGGTTCACGCTTTGCAGTATGGATGGCGCACACACCGGCCGCGTTTGGCGGCCTGACGTGAGGGGTCACACACTTCGTGAGCATCGACAACTGGGGCAAGGCCGACCTGCATATCCACTCCGACCACTCTGATGGTCTGTCGAGCATTCCCGAAATCATGGAGTACGTTCAGAACCGCACTGACCTGGACGTCATCGCGATCACCGACCACAACACCATCGAGGGTGCGCTGTTCGCGCAGTCTCTCTCTGAGCTATACGACTTCGAGGTCGTCATCGGCGAGGAAGTCTCCTCGAAGGAAGGCCACATACTTGGCCTCTTCCTTAGCGAGGCGGTACCGGCCGGCTTGAGCGGCTCAGACACCATCAGAGCTATTGAGGAGCAGGGTGGCGTAGCCGTCATCGCCCATCCGTTCGCCAATCGTGCGTTCGGCCCCTTCGGTCTCAACAGCGTGGGGCACGCGCTAGACGACCTGGCGTTCAAGGCTCTCGAGGTCTACAACTCGTCGCCGTACCTCATCTATGCGAACCGACTCGCGGCCACGACGTTCGCCGGTGGACAAGGCATCGCCGCGACCGGCGGCAGTGACGCACACGTCACGAAGGCCATCGGCAAGGGCTACACGATCTTCCGCGGATCGACCGTCGAGGAGCTACGCACGTCGATCGACGAACTCGAGACCCGCGCGTGCGCCGGCCGACAAGGACTCTCAGTCGCGTGGCGCTACGCCCTGCACTATCCGCGTATTCGCCGCATGCAGTCTTGGAACTGGGAGCGCTGCAAGGCGAAGTAGGCCTGCGGCTCAGCCGGCTATCTCGGCCTGCACCCGCTGCGCGATCTCGGAAACCACGATCGGATCGTCCCTCCACGCGGAGAGCGTCACGACCGCGACGGTATCGTCGACGCGCGCTTGCCTCACTGCCAGCTCCAAATCGAGACGCGTACCGATAGTGTCGAACGCAAAGACGGCCGGCAGAACCACGACTCGTCGGCAACCCAGCGCCGCCAGATGTCTGACGGACGACGTGACGTCCGGGGAGTTCCACTCCGCCCATGCGATCCTGATGTGCGTCTCGGGTATGCCCTCGTCGACGAGACGCATGCGGATGCGGCTGAGAAACGCCGTTTCGTCCTCGTCGAATCCCTGGTTCCGTCGAGCTCTCGCCTCCGGCTGCCCGTGTCCCACGAGAACCACGCCGCTGTTGTCCGTGGTTTCGGCAGAGGCCAACACGCGAGCGACGAGCATGTTCACGAGACGCTCCGAACCGCCCAGAGTACTGGTGTAGGCGACACGCCTCCCAACGAGATCCGGTCGAAGGGCGTCGGTCTCCCGCTTCGCTGTGGAGAGGTGTAGCGATTCGGCGATGACTATCTCGGCGACGACCACCTTCTCGAAACCGGCATCGATCGCATCTTTGACGCGCGTCGCGAGGCGCTGCTCCCCCGAGCACGTTGCGGTGTCCACCCGACCGACCGCGCTGCCGAGCGAGAGCTCGATCGCCTCGGCCAGCTGGCGCAGCTCGCCCTCGGCGGGGCTCGTGCCGCCGACTGCGCGGTATCGGGCCTTCTGGGCGAAGAACAGGAAGGGGAGCACGGTCATTGAAGGGTCGAGCAGCTCTTCATCAGCCAATGACTGCAGCATGCCCGCGGTGATCGACGGGTCGTACTCGGCAGGCTCGAGACAGCTCACGACAACGACCGCGGTGCCCTTGTCTCCGGTGGTCGCCATCTCCTGCTCCAGCGTGAGCGGAGAGGGTAGCTTGATGAAGCGCTCGAGAAGAGATGCCGCGATAGCCCACCCGCCGACGATGCCCGCGACCAAGAATGCGAAGGCGTAGAGTCCCGCATCGATGCGGTAGTAGGCCGTTGAGATGACGACGACCGAGTACGCCGAGAAACCAAAGGCGCTGATGCCGAGCAGCGCGACGATCGGCTCGAGGGACCGGCGAACCACGAGCACACCGACGAAGCAGGCGCCCGTCACCAGCGCTGCAACGACCGTTACGATCCAAACGAGCGTCAGGGTGTCCATGATCCCTCCCGCTGGAGATGATACTCGTAAGCTAGGCGGACGTTGACCAAGAAATACCCTGTGGGGTATATTCCTCGAGACAGTTGATTCGTTGGAAGGACGCGAATGAGTAATGCCATAGATGTCACCGAGGCCATGTGGGCCGCCGAGGTCGAGAAGTCCGAGGTGCCGGTAGTCGTCGACTTCTGGGCTCCATGGTGTGGTCCTTGCCGCGTCGTCGGACCTGAGCTCGATAAGCTCGCCGCACGGGTTGGCGGATCGGCCAAGTTCGTGAAGGTCAACATAGACGAGAACCGGGATTTGGCCGTGAAGTACGGGGTCATGAGCATACCCACGATCGCAAAGTTCGAGAGTGGAAAGCTCGTCTCCCAGGTGATCGGCGCACGCGGAGCCGACGCACTCGGCCGAGAACTCGGGCTGGAGTCTTAGTGCCGACCTACGACCTTTCGTGTAACGCGTGCGGACACCGGTTCGAGCTGTTCGTGATGCGGCTGTTGCGCCGAGACGACCAAGTCTGCCCGGAGTGTGGGTCTTCAGACGTCCGCAAGGGAGTCGGGGGAGGTGTCGTGATGACAGCCTCGACTAAGGCGGCGGGTGGCAGCACCGGGTCGTGCGGCACTGCTTCACGGTTCGGTTGAGGGTAGCGGGATCGCCATCTGCCGTGGGCAGAGAGAGAGAATCAAAACGGGGCCTCAGGAGAGGCCCCGTTTTGCGCTACTTGATACAGGATGAGTACTTGATGAAGACCTTGATGGCCTCATCGATGACCTCATCTCGCGTTGCCGACTCGTCGTCGATGAGGCAGTTCTTCATTGCGTGACCGACTATGTGAAGGCCGACTTGGTTCAGCGCGGACTTCGCCGCCATTACCTGAGTCAGCACGGCGTCGCATTCCTGTCCGGACTCGATCATCGTCTGCAGTCCCCGAACCTGTCCCTCCAGGCGCCGGAGCCGGTTCAAGATGCGCTTTCGCTCGTCTTCGTCTGCGAAAACCGATAGAGGAATGTCGGACATGGGGGTCTCCCGAATCTGATACCGTGATGAAGTCGTGGTGGGAATGATACCCCCTAGGGGTATTTGGGACAAGCCGGAGAGGAGGGCGCATGGGCTACACAAGGCCGGAAGATAGCGGTCAGGCATTCGAGCGGCTCGTCCAGATCCGCCGCGTCCTCTGGATCATCCTTCTGCTCAACTTGGGTGTAGCGACGGCGAAGCTCGTGTGGGGCACCGTCATCCATTCGGCAGCCATGCAAGCGGACGGTTTCCACTCCTTCTTCGACGGCACGAGCAACATCGTCGGCCTCGTAGGGATGTCGCTCGCCGCTCGACCGGCCGATCGCGACCACCCTTACGGCCACTACAAGTACGAGACCTACGCCTCGGCAGGCATTGCTGCAATGCTCGTCTTCGCCGCGTACCGCATCGGTTCAACTGCTATCGAACAACTGACCACAACTGCTCTTCCCACGCGAGTCAACGCGATCGCGTTCGGCGTCATGATAGTGACCCTTGGCGTGAACCTCTTCATCACG
>DATHUB010000214.1:0-2243 GCA_035462695.1 Coriobacteriia bacterium
GCGACGCCGGAGACCCACTTGGTGACCTTCTTCTTGTCGACCGAGTAGACCGGGTCGACTTCAGCCGCGATCGGCGTTCCGAGCAGGTCGTGACGAGCTCGCGTGATGATTGAGGCGCTGCGGCGGGGTGCGAAGGCCTGCTCGACCATCGCGTCGACGTCGACGCTTACCGTCCCCTTGGGGTCGAACGTGTAGGTCTTGCCGTCTGCGGTCACCGGGACGGGCCGCAGCAGGGGAGCGGACACGGCATCCTCGATCGCTTCGCGCGCCTCGGTTTCCGTCATACCGCCGAGGCCGACACCGTTGATGGAGACGCCCTCCGGGATGAACGAGGCCTCCTGATAGTCCGAGACGGCCGCCCACGCCATGCCTGAGGAGAGAGCGAGAAGCGCGGCTGCCACGAGAACTGTGACCACGCGCTGAGCAATTGTACGGGCCTGCATGCTGGAGCCTTCCGCAGAGAAAGTAGCTGGGGTCTTTAGCCATGCAGTATATGGCCGTACGCGAACCTTTCATAGCATGAACAAACCCCATGGACATCCGGTCTGCCGAGGAGTTGAATGACTCGTACGGGTACCTATGCGCGATGCGTTCGGATCCGTGGGGCGAGAGGGGGAGGCTTGTGAGTCTCCGCAGGGCGCTAGATGTCCTGCCCGATGACCGCGCGACTGTGTCCGCGGCACGCCAGATTCTTGCCTTTTTCGAGTCCCACCCAAAGGAGCCTGTGGACCGCGACCGCCTCGGGCGTGTCACCGGCCTTGCGCCTGAGCGCGTCGATGCCGTGATGCACATCTTCGAGGAAGCCTTCGTGATAGACTGCGCGGGTTCTATGGACTCTTGGATATACACGCCGACGACGTTGCTCGGCCTTGAAGTGCAACGCTACTTAAGGTCCGCCTCGGGTTCGGGCGCGAAGCTTCAGCAGGGAGCCGAGCGCTTCCGTAACCGCTACGGCACCACGCGATAACTCACGGAGGATTGCTCGATGAGACCCATCCGGCCCGGGGATCGTGGCCCGGCCGTTGAAGACATACAGCGGCGCCTCAGGGCGCTCGGCTACGATCTCGGCCGCGCAGGAATCGACGGCATCTTTCTCGGCGCCACCGCTGACGCGGTTCGCTCCTTTCAGAGGGAGCTGGATCTGCACGAGGACGGTTTCGTCGGCGATCTCACTTGGTCCGCACTCGTCGACGCGACCTTCACTCTCGGCGACCGCATGCTCTATCTGCGCATGCCGCACTTCCACGGCAATGATGTTCGGGTCCTTCAGACGGCCCTGAACGTGCTTGGCTTCGCGTGCGGCGTGGTCGACGGCATCTTCGGCGCCTACACAGAGCGGGCGGTCCGGGAGTTCCAGCGCAACACGTCGCTGCACGCCGACGGCATCGTCGGTTCGGAGACGGTTGCGGCTCTGACGGCGCTCAGGCACGTCTGGGAAGGCAAAGACCCACGCGCACACTCCGCAGCACATCTGGCGCCCGCTAGGGCCGCTGAGGTGCTCTCACAGGTGTCTTTCGCCGTGAGCGGTCTCGATGAGACAGGGGAGCGCGTCGCCGGCAGGCTCCTTAATCTCGCGCTTGCAACCGCCGATGACTCTCGCGTCAGCCTCATAAATGCCGAGGCCCCGCCACCTGAAAACGCTCGCCTGGTGCTGCGGATTTCCAGAAGCGGCACGAGTTATGCTCTCTCTGGCTGTCCGGTCGTTAGCATCGAGGGCGATTCGCTTGCTCCCCGACTGCTGACGGCAGCGTCGTCTTCAGGGGATTCATGTCCCGAGATCGTGGTCGAGTTGGGCCGGTCGGGCGCTGAAGCCGAACGCGACGAACAACGCGCGGCCGTGGCCTTGTTGGATGCTGTATGCGTCCTCTTCGCCTAAGGAGAACTGGAAGTGAGTGGTATACTAGCCCGCGTGTTATGCCCACCGGTAATGCCAGGGAGGCAACGAACTGACTAGCCGACGCAGAGCATTGGCGACGATGGCCATTACGGTCGCTCTCGCATTCAGTGCCACGCCGGTCCAGGCCGTTCCGAGCAGCAAGCTCGATCAGGCCCGCGCCGTACAACAGCAGGTTAAGGTTCTCGACGACCGCGTTTCGGCGGCGGACGAGCGCTATCTTCAGGCACAGCTCAAGCGCAACAAGCTTCTCAAGGAGAAGCAAGCGGCCGCAGCGCGTCTGCGCAAGGTCCAGAAGCGCATGAACGTCGTCCAGCGCCACCTCAACGTCCGGGCCCACGGCATGTAC
>DATHUB010000215.1:0-8367 GCA_035462695.1 Coriobacteriia bacterium
TGAGGAGGTGTGTCTCTGCCATCGAGGAAGCAATGTATCCATACGTTCTCAACGCCTCGAGCGGCCGCCATCTCTACCAAAGCGTAGAGATGCCGCTGGTGACTGTGGACCCCGCCCGGAGATACCAGTCCCATAAGGTGCACCGCGTGACCGGACGACGCCGCGTCGTCCATGGCGGTGGCAAGAACCGGATTCTCGAATATCGAGCGGTCCCTGATCGCCAGGTCGATTCTCGTGAGCTCCTGGTACACGACCCTGCCCGCTCCGATGTTGAGGTGGCCCACCTCGGAGTTGCCCATCTGGCCCTCGGGAAGCCCGACGGCCAGACCTGCCGCATCGAGCGTCGTGTTGGGCCACTCGGCGAACAGCTTCGACAGGTTGGGCGTCGAGGCGGCGCGCACCGCATTGCCGGGCGATTCGGTGCCCCAGCTGAAGCCGTCGAGTATGAGCAGGCAGGTGGGCAGGTTCTTCATGATCAGGCGAAGTTGGCGGCGGTTTGCACCATCGAGGCGAAAGAAGTCGCGTCCAGAGATGCCCCGCCGATCAGTGCCCCGTCGATATCGGGTTCCGGCATGAACAGACCAAGGTTCTCGGGCTTGGCCGAACCTCCGTAAAGGATGCGGACCTGTATCGCCACCGGCTGACCGAAGAGCGCTCCCAGGGTGGCTCGTATCGACCGGCAAACGTCGTTGGCGGCCTCAGGCGTAGGCGTCCTTCCCGTGCCGATCGCCCAGATCGGCTCGTACGCGACGACGAGCCGTGCCGCCTCCTCGGCCGAGATGCCTTCGAGTGCTCCTCGTACCTGTTCACGCACGTAGCTGTCGGTCTCCCCGGCGTCCCTGGTCTCCAGCGACTCACCCACGCATACGATCGGCGTGATGCCCGCGGCAAACAGAGCTTTCACCTTCTTGTTGACGGTCTCGTCCGTGTCGCCGAACATCTCGCGGCGCTCGGAGTGGCCGACGATGCAGTAGTCGCATCGCAGGTCGGCGAGCATCCGGGGAGATATCTCACCCGTGAAAGCGCCCTCTGCCTCCCAGTGAACGTTCTGCGCGGCAAGGCCAACCTTCAGCCGGTCGAGTTCGATCACAGTCGACACGCTCTTCAGCGCGGTGAACGGCGGACAGACGACGATGTCGACTCTGTTCCAGTACGGCTCGACACGCTCGTCGAGATTCTGCACGAGGATTGCACCCTCGCCCGCCGTTTTGTACATCTTCCAGTTCCCGGCGATCATCGGCGTACGCGCCATGTCGCACTCCCCTCGTGATGGTTGTTATCTGTCCAGCAGTGCTTCAACGCCTGGCAGAGGTGCGCCCTCGAGCAGCTTCATCGATGCGCCGCCGCCCGTCGATACGAAGGTCACGCGGTCCTCCAGGCCGAACTTCCTCAAGGCCGCGACCGAGTCGCCGCCACCGATGATGGAGACCGCACGGTTGTTTCGCCCGACCGCGATTGCCACTTCACGCGTGCCGGCCTCGAAAGGCGCCATCTCGAAGACGCCCATCGGCCCGTTCCAGAAGATCGTCTTGGCCTGCGAGATGGTCCCCTTGAACATCTCTATGGTGCTGGGACCGATATCGAGTCCCTTGAGACCCGCCGGTATCTCCTCACGGCCCACGACCCTGGTGTCGGCGTCCTCGGCGATGTCCGCTGCAATCACGAAGTCGGTCGGCAGCGAGATATCGACGCCCTTCTCGGCAGCCTTGTCGAGCATCTTCTTGGCGGGCTCGACCCAGTCCGTCTCGACTATGGAGTCGCCCACCTCGATGCCTTTGGCGACGAGGAAGGTGAAGGCCATTCCGCCGCCGATCAGCAGCGAATCGACGCTGTCGATGAGGCGATCGATGACCCCGAACTTGTCCGAGACCTTCGAGCCGCCGAGAATCGCCACGAACGGACGCCCAGGCTCCGCAAGCATCCCGGTCAGAGTCTCAACCTCGCGGGCGAGGAGCATGCCCGCGTAGGCCGGCAGGAACTCCGCGACTCCGGCGGTCGAGGCGTGAGCGCGGTGGGCAGCGCCGAAGGCATCGTTCACGTAGATGTCACCGAGGGAAGCCAGACTGCGCGCAAACTGCGGGTCGTTAGCCTTCTCGCCTGGGTTGAAACGGACGTTCTCCAGCATGAGGATCTCGCCGTCGACCATTCGCGAGACTGCTTCGGTCGCGTCGGGCCCGACCGTCGAGTCGACGAAGATCACGTTGCGCCCGATGAGACGCTGGAGGGTGCGGCGCACGGGACGCAGCGAGTACTTCGCGTCCGGCTCGCCCTTGGGCCTTCCGAGATGGCTCATGAGAATCACGCGCGCGCCGTGATCCACGAGATAGCGGATGGTAGGAAGCGCTGCCCGCACCCGAGTGTCGTCCGTCACCGACCCGTCGGCGAGCGGCACGTTGAAGTCGACGCGGACGAGCACGCGTTTGCCGGCCACGTCGACATCTTTGATGGTCTTCTTGGCGAACATCGAACCCCTCCGTCGTTGCCTCGTCAGTCAGACGGGGCCCCACCCAAAGCGAGGCCCCGTCTCGTTCACCGTGTCGGGTCGGCGCTAGCCGAAGAGAATCTTGGTGAGATCCTTGACCCGGTTGCTGTATCCCCACTCGTTGTCGTACCACGAGATGCACTTCACGAAGTTGCCCGAGCCGCCCATGACCATCGTCTGCAGCGAGTCGAACACCGACGAGTGCGGGTTGCCGACTACATCGACCGAGACGATCGGGTCCACGCAGTACTGCAGGAAGCCCTTGAGAGGACCGTCCGCCGCCGCCTTCATGGCCGCGTTGATCTCCTCGACCGTCACTTCGCGGCCAAGCTCGGCGACGAGGTCGACGACGGAGCCGTCCGGCGTGGGAACGCGCATCGACATGCCGTCGAGCTTCCCCTTCATGTCCGGCATGACCAGGCCGATCGCCTTGGCGGCGCCGGTCGAGGTCGGGATGATGGACATCGCGGCTGCACGAGCGCGCCGCAGGTCGCTGTGGGGCAGGTCCAGGATGCGCTGGTCATTCGTGTAGCTGTGAATCGTGTTCATGAAGCCGCGGTTCAAGCCGAACTCGTCGCGCAAGACCTTGGCGAACGGTGCAAGGCAGTTGGTCGTACAAGACGCGTTCGAGATGATGTTGTGCTTCTCGGCGTCGTACTCTTCGTGGTTCACGCCCATCACGACGGTGATGTCCTCGTTCTTCGCAGGTGCGGAGATGATGACCTTCTTCGCGCCGGCGTCGAGATGCATCTTGGCCTTCGTGCCGTCCGTGAAGATACCGGTCGACTCGATGCAGACGTCGACGCCAAGATCGCCCCACGGCAGGGCGGAAGGATCACGCTCGGCCAGAACGCGGACGTGACGGCCGTCCACGGAGAACCCGTCGGCGTCGGCCACAACCTCGGTGCCGAACTGCTTGTGGATCGAGTCGTACTTGAGCAGGTGCGCGAGCGTCTTGGAGTCCGTCAAGTCGTTGACCGCAACGACCTCTACGGCAGGGTCGTTCTCCATCGCTCGGAAAACGAGGCGTCCAATACGCCCGAACCCGTTGATTCCGACCTTAATCGCCAAACCGATCCCTCCTTGTTCGTACGCGACCACCCCGACGCGATCGCGAGCTGTCCCCTTACAGCGCGCCAAGCGGCGCGTAGCGCCTTACGGGTGAGTATCCCCTAGGAACCGGAGCGTGCCTCTTCGGCCAGCTCCTCGATACGGCGCACCCTATGATATACCGCAGATTTGGACAGAGGCGGGTCGGCAAGTTCGCCCAGTTCTCTGAGCGACACGTCCGGGTTCTCCAGACGCAGCTCTGCCAGCTCTCGCAACGCCGGCGGCAGAGTCTCCAGGCCGCGCACGGTGACTAGAAGATTGATGGCCTCGATCTGTCCCATCGCGGCCTCGGCGGTCTTAGCCTGATTCGCAATCTCCGCGTTCACGAGCCGGTTCACGTCGTTTCGCATGGACTTCACGATCCGTACGTCCTCAGTGCGCAGCAATGCGCGGTGCGCGCCAACGAGCGCAAGGAACGTGACGATCGGTTCCGCGCCTTTGAGGTAGACGGCGAACGTGCCACGCCGCTGAGCCAGCCGAGCCTCGATGCCGAAGCGCGCCATGAGGGCAACGAGGTCCTCGGCGAGCTGCTCGCTCTCGGCGGTCAGCTCGAAGTGGAAGTCGCCGTGAGGGTCGGCGACGAAGCCTCCGCCGAGAAAGGCGCCGCGCAGGTACGAGATCGCGCAGCACTCCCGCTTGACCAGTCTCGGATCGACCCCGAGCGAGAGCCCGCCCTCACCAAGGATGCCGAGCTCAGAGAGCGCCGAGGGCAGGTTCGGCTGCGTGGGAACGGTGATGAGATAGTTGTTCGTCTTGTGCAGGACGCTGCGGCGCACTGTCAGCTCTGTCTTCAGTCCGTACACCGAGTGCAGGAGCTTGATCGCGGTACGCGCCACCGGTGCGGTCTCCGTGGCGATTTCGAGTCGGTACCGATTGGGGCCCGAGATGTGCAGGGTTCCCTCGATGCGCACCAAGGCGGCAAGCTCCGCCTTGCTGCAGCATCCGCGCTTGGGCTCTATCCTCGACAGCTCGTCTTTGACCTCGGCGGTGAACGACATGCTAGACGAGCACCTCCCGCAGCGCGGCGATGAGTGCAGAGCGGCTGTGCCGTACGGGATCGGTCGGATCTGCGAGGTCTGCCAGCACGACCCGCACTCCCAATGCCTCGATGCGCTCGACGTTGTCACCGTCGGACCGGACCGGGTCGGCGTCTTCACCGCAGGGACGGTCCACCCCTGCGCAGCTGTGCACTAACGCGACGTCGAGCCCCCCGGCGAGGCCGTGCTCGAAGAGCGCCTCTACGTGATCGGCCGCGTCGAGCCCGTGGGTCTCGCCACGCATGTTGGCGACGTTGCACACATAGACGCGCAGGGCGGAGGAGCCGCAGAGCCGCTCGGCGATGCCCGCGACGAGGAAGTTCGGAATGATGCTCGTGTAGAGCGATCCGGGACCGATCACGATGACGTCGGCCGAGGAGATCGCTTCGAGCGCGGGCGGGTAGGCGGCGGGAGCCGCCGGCTCTAAGAATGCGCACGCGACCGGCGAGGGGTTCGCGGCAAGCCGCGCCTGACCGAACACCTCTTTGCCGGCCCGGTCGACCCCGTGGAGCAGGACATCCTGCAGAGTCGACGGCAGCACGTTACCTCTGACCTGCAGATACTCTCCGATTGCGTCGATTGCACTCGGGAAGTCCCCTGCGATATCGGTCAGGGCGGCGATCATCAGATTGCCGAGCGCGTGACCCGCAAGTCCCTCGCCGCCGAGGAATCGGTACTGCAGCATGCGGGCTGCGAGGCCGTCCGGCTCCTTGGCCATCGCAACGAGACAGTTGCGCACGTCGCCCGGCGGCAGCATGCCCAGCTCGCGGCGCAGGGCCCCACTCGAGCCGCCGTCATCGGCCATCGTGACCACCGCGGAGGTGTCGAATCCGAGATCCAGAAGACTGCCGAGAACAGCGGGCAGCCCCGTGCCGCCGCCGATCGCAACAGCCTTGCGGCTGCGATCACTCGTCATCGCGCGGACCGGTCCCGTCCGATGTCCCGGTGCGAGACCGCGACGTGATAGCCCTTACCGCGCAGGTGAGTCGCGGTAGCTTCAGCAAGAGCGACCGAGCGATGCATTCCGCCCGTGCACCCCAAGGCGATGGAGAGGTGGTGCTTGCCCTCCATCACGTAGCCGGGAACGACGGTGTCGAGCAGGTCCAGCCACTTCGCCAGGAACTCGGCCGTTTCGGGACGACCCATCACGTACTCAGCGACCGGGCGGTCGAGCCCGGTGAGAGGCCTCAGCTCGGGGTTGTAGTGAGGGTTGGGCAGAAAGCGGACGTCCATCACGATATCCGCGTCGGCTGGAATGCTGTACTTGAAGCCGAACGAGTAGACCGTCACGGAGAGTGTCTCGGTGAGTGAATCGGTGAAACGCTCCCTTATCGCCTGCCGAAGCTCCTGCGGCCGCAACTCACTCGAATCGATGACGAGATCGGCGCGGTCTCGTACGAGTTCGAGAACGGTGCGCTCGGCATTGATGCCCTCGACGAGAGAGCCGCCTTCCTCGCACATGGGATGGCGACGACGGGTCTCTTTGAAACGTCTGAGCAGCACCTCGTCGTCGGCTTCCAAGAAGAGCAGGCGAATATCCACACCGCGCGCCTCGAGCCGGTCGAGCTCCCCGGAGAGCTCCGCGAAGAACTCGTGTCCGCGCACGTCGCACACGACGGCCAGGCGCCTGAGCTTGGAGTCGGGAAGCTCGGAGAGGTCGATCAGTTGGCCCATGAAGGAAGGCGGCAGATTGTCTATGCAGAAGTAGCCGAGGTCCTCGAACGTATGCATGGCCTCAGAGCGGCCAGCCCCTGACATGCCCGTAATGATGACAAGCTGTGGCGACGCCGCGAGAGAACTCGCGTCGGTCTCTTTGGGGGGACAGGCGTCCGGCATGACTCCTCCTGCGTTCGCATGCGGTGGCACAAGTATACCCGCACACCTGCCGCGAGCAGGGAGGAAGCCGGGCTCCTGCGGCGCTTTCTAGTACAAGACTCCAACGTCCGCATGGCACTGGCGGCACTGGCCGTCCCAGTCGGGATCGTAGCGACGCACCATGTGCTCGAACGAGGTGCCGTGGGCGTTGTGACAGGTGGACGTGCAGGTGAGTGGGCGCCCTGCGTGCGAGTCCCAGAACTTCGGCCAGGTGGGATGGGCACGCGGACCGGAGTAGTAGTGCTTTGGCTGGTGACAGTCGAGGCAGAGTGGCGGGTTCTTCTTCTGCAAGAGGGGCCAGTAGTCTGAGCCGTGCCACTTGTGGCACCGCACGCAGTCAAGCCCTCTGTGAAGCGAGCTGTGATAGACCGCCTCAACCTTCGAGTGACAGCCGAGGCACAGCTTGTTCCCCGTGGTGTGCAGCAGCGCCCAGTACGGCGAGGCATGCACTTCGTGGCAGCCGCTGCACTTCAGCTTCTTGCCCACCGGATGGTGGCTCTTCATCGCGAACTCGTTCGCCACCTTCGGGTGGCAGCTGTAGCACAGTCCGGGCTCCGATTGCTCGAGCAGGGGTGCATCGTCGGAGCCGTGCGGCACGTGGCACGCCGTGCATTTCTGCTGCTCGAACGGCTCGTGCTGGAACACCTGGACTCTGAGATGGTCGATCGCCGAGTGGCAGCCGAGGCACATCTGCTTTTCTTCGTCGACGAGCAAGCCTTGATACCTCGCACCATGCGGACGGTGGCAGTCGGTGCAGATGATCTTGGTGGGTACCGGGTGATGGCTGACCCGATCGAACTCGGGTCTCGTTCTTGGGTGACACCCGTAGCAGAGTTCCGGCTGCGCAGCGATGAGCAAAACGTCGACATCGGCGCCGTGCGGTTCATGACAGCCGGTGCACTCATCCCCGCCAAATGGCTCGTGTATGACGCTGAGCAGATCGTCTTGAGCCACGTCGGGATGGCAAGCGAAGCAGACGATCCGCTGACGGTTGAGCAACATCCCGCTGTAGTTGGATCCGTGAGCGCGGTGGCACGAGCGGCACTGCCACTGGACCGCAGGCTGGTGCAGGTGCTGACGGTTCAAGTCGGGCATCGGATGGCATCTGCCGCACAGCTCGCGATCGTTACGGCCGAGCAGAAGCGGGGCCTTGCTCGATGCGTGAGGATTGTGACACGACGTGCAATGGTCGTTCTCGAAGGGCATGTGAGGCACTGAGCTGTCGCGGTCTGGGGCGATGCCCGGGTGACAGCTCCAACACAAGGTCGCCTCCTCGGCTACGAGTTCGGAGGGACCAAGCCCCCTGCGGGTGGTCTCTGTTGTAGATGCGACACCGTTCGTATGCATGGCCGGTGTTGCTTTCGGCTGGAACCGGTCGACTAGCCAGCGGAACGGTCCCCACCTCAGCCAAAGGCCCATCCCTTCGCTGAACGAGGCGAACCACGTTCGCTGCTTGACCTGCAACGACGATCCGTGTGGGGTGTGGCACGAGGTGCAGTGCTCGGTGACAAAGGGCTGGTGCTGGGAGGTCAGCTTCATCTGTTCGAGCACTTCGGTGTGACACACGAGACACTCGGCATTTCGAGCCAGGAACTGGGCCCGAGACAGCTGGAACCGCGTGAGCGAGCCTACGATCGCACATACCGTGAGCAGCAACACGAGGAGAATGATCGCAAGCGCGATCGGACCACGAGACCTGTCGCCGAGATCGCCCGGCTCCTGATCTGTAGCCTCGGCTTCCTCGGCATGCTCTTCGTAGGTCGACTCACTCATGCGCTTCGGCTAACCCTGTTCTCGACGGTGACGGAGGGCGTGCGTGCGGAAACGGGGTCACTCAAGGAAGTCTCCCCCTGCACGTATTTT
>DATHUB010000216.1:0-3161 GCA_035462695.1 Coriobacteriia bacterium
TGTTTCCAGGCAAGACAGGCATGACGGACAGAAGCGGTGAATGACATGCGCAAGAGCATGGGGGAGTGCTCGGCAAGCCCGAACGACATAGGTGCTGCTGCGGTGGAGTTCGCGCTGATCGCAGTCGTCTTTGTGACGCTCCTCATCGGAGTGGTCCAGTTCGGGTTCACCTTCTTCGAGTACATCCAAGTCGCCCACGCGGCCCGAGAGGGAGTGCGCTGGGCCGCACTCGGCGAACCCGGCCAAGTGATCACCAGGGCGACGCAATCGGCGCCCGGACTCGACCCGGCGCTCATGAACATAACAATCACGACCGGGTCTTCGACAGATGCCGTGCGCGTGACGGTGAGCTACCCCCGCACGAACATTGTTCCTCTTCCCAACGGAGTGGTGCTGCCCGCGGTCATCACGAGCGTCGCGGAAGAGAGGGCAGAGTAATGAAGCTGCGACAGTCCGCCAAGGATGACAGCGGCGCGTTTGCGGTGTTGTTCGCGATTATGTTCATCGCGATAGTCGGCCTCTCCGCACTCGTCACTGACGTTGGATATTGGTACGCGTCCAAGCGACAGCTTCAGACTGCCGCGGACGCGGCCGCGCTCGCAGGATGCCAGGATCTCGCGCACGGAATGTCGAACGGCGCGATCTGGGCGACGGCTGAGGACTACGCAGGACGCAACTTCGGCACGCCTCTGACGCTAGCCGAGTGTACGGTTGTCCCTCCCAGCGCCAATGGGCTCAGCGACATAGGCAGCAACTTCGTGAAGGTGACTGTGGAGAGCAACTCGCCGGCCTTTCTCTCGCGCGTCCTTGGGCGAACGACAACGCTTATCCAAGCTCAGTCGATCGCCCGCATTGGCTACATCACCGGCGCGAGAAGCCCGGCTCCGTGGGGCGTTCCGTTGCTGCAGGCTACTCGCGTGGAGGTCTCTGCGGGCGGCGGTCCCTTCGGACTCCTGACGGAGCAGGCAGGGGGCCTATGGACGGGGGCGATACCCACAGGAAGTCTCGGGGAGGTACTCGTTCGAGCGTTCAACGATCAGACTCTCGACCCCGCCTATCCGGATGGCGTTCCCGAGGATGCGGAGGGTGCTGGCTACGTTGTACGCATTCCTGACACGGCCCCGTTTACAGCCATCTCGACTGCACGCCTTACCGATGGAACGGAGTACCCCGGATCGATGGTATTCACGTCGGGCTCTGCTGACAAAGTCGTCGTGTATGTGACGGTTGGATCCCCTCTCGCGGCCGGTCAGTCGCTTGCTGTCACGAGAGGCAATCAGGACATCGCCATGACCGCAATCACGAGCACGCTTTACAGAGCGCAATTCGCGCCCCCGACGACCACTGATCTCCAAGAGAGCTTCGTCTTCGGCGTCAAGCAGAAGAAGGCCGGCAGCACGCTCTACGATCTCGATCCGGCAGGAAGATTCCTTGTGCGTCGCTCCACATTCCCGATAAGTGACATCACCCTTCAGCCGTCGGCGCTCACTTCGACAACCACCGGTCCTGTTCAGGTGACCGTGAAGCTCAATGACTATGAGTATGGAAGGCGCTACGAGTTGAAAGTCACGGGCGGCGGCGCCGAGGTCGGCAACTTCATGGCTGTCGATTTCAGTACGCTGCACCACCCGCCTTACTGGACTCAACAGGATCCTGTCGAGTACCCCGCGATGCCGAATGGCACCAGTGTGAACTACTACCCATACATCGAGGGCAACCCCGGCTTCAACTTCGTCATGCACGTCGGTGACGCAGTCTGGACTGAGCCCGGCAACCTGTCCGGGCCCCAGACCCGCAACGCGCTCCTCGAGCGTTTCGGTGGTGAGCCATCGAACTTCGAGGCTTGGGAGGCGGCAGGAAAGCCCGAGTCGAATCGTCTGGTGCTCGTTCCCGTGGTGGAGAAGATACAAGAGGCGACGGGTCAGACGCCTTTGCGCGTAATCAGCTTCGCAACCTTCTACGTTGAAGACGTGGTAGTGCAGGGCGGTGACGTCGCCGTGACGGGCCTGTTCGTTGAATACACGGCGCCCAGTCTCGACGTCGTGGACGACCCTCCGGGGCCGTTCGCGGTGCAGGCCGTACACCTGTCGGCCGAAGGCCTCGACTTCTAGAAATCAGCACCCGACTGTCTTTGGAGGACAGATGCGCAGCAAACTGATCATCATCGTTCTGGCCCTGGTACTAGCCGGAATCGCCGCAGTTCTTGCGATGCGCTACGTATCAAGCGCGCGCACCGAGGTGGCGTCGGGGAGTCAGCCTGTCGAGATTCTGGTTGCTCAGGAGGATATTCCGCGAGGACTCTCCGCGGAGGAGCTCATTGCCAAGAAGATGGTTGTCTTGGAGAAAGTGCCTCAGCGTTTCGTCGCTGCAGGCGCGATCTCCTCAGACAGAGTCATCGAGGGTCAGGTACTGAGCACTCCGCTCTCCAAGGGCGAGCAGCTAACGTCCGCGCGATTTGCGGTGCCGAGCGCCGCAGGTCTCGCCTACTCGATTCCTAAGGAGTACGTCGCCATCGCAATCCCTGTCGACGACGTGAAAGGCATAGCCGGGCTCGTTCGCCCCGGCGATCACGTGGTCGTATTCGCAACATTCGCCCCAGGTCCGAACGGCGAGGAGAACGTCACGAAGATGTTGCTTCCGGATGCGAAGGTGCTAGCCATGGGCGGCGCTCTGAGCGCCGAAGCTGCCTCGGCTCAGCCGACCGAGGAAAAGTCCGCAGGAATCGGGGCGGCTACTACCCGGCAGGATGAAGGCGAAGTACCCCACACCATGACCCTGTCTGTGAGCCCCAGCGACGCGGAGAAGCTCGTCTTCGCTGAGGAAACGGGCAAGGTGTGGGTCACCCTTCTTCCGGCTACGGCGGATACCGCCCCAGAAGCACCCGGTCAGACCATCCGCACCGTCTTCAAGTAGAGGTCGCAACATGCCATCAATCCTTGTATGCGATACAGAGTCTGACTTCGCACGCACCATCGCTCAGACGTTGGCGCCGATTGAAGACGGAAAAGTGCTCTATCTGTCTGAACTCGAAGACGCGGTCTCACACGCGCGTCAAGGAACCTCCGACGTGCTACTCATTGGCCCCAGTGTCCTGGGAGACGATGCTTGTGAGGCATCCCAGCTCATTCGCGAATCCTCGTCGCACACAGCTGTCGTCATGA
>DATHUB010000217.1:0-10787 GCA_035462695.1 Coriobacteriia bacterium
TGGGGATGATTTCCTCGGAGAAGAGCCGAGGCGCGGATCTGCGACAGCCGCGAGTGGAGGGCCGCATCGCACGACGCGCTCGCTTCGGGGTAGATGAATCTGCGCCATGGCACGCTGCATGCTGTGTATCGCGACAGATAACGATATATCGCTCGTTAACCCACTCGAAAGGAATCCCAGATGCACAGATACCATCGAGACTACGAATCCTGCGACCGTGACGTACGCTCGCATCACGGCGGCTTTGGCCGACATGGCTTCACGCCCCCCTTCGGCATGGGCGGCCACGTCCATGGCTTCGGTGCCGCTGTCGGACAGCGCGCCCGCAGGGGCGATGTCCGAACCGCCGTGTTGCGTCTGCTCTCGGAGCAGCCCATGCACGGCTACCAGATCATCCAAGAGCTCGCGGCTCGTAGTGGCGGAGCTTGGAGCCCGAGTGCAGGCTCGGTCTACCCGACCCTGCAGCTACTCGCGGACGAGGGTCTCGTGAGCGCGGAAGAGACCGCCGGCAAGAAGGTCTTCAGCCTGACTGAGTCCGGGATTGCAGCGGTCGCACAGATCGCCGATCAGCCGGCACCTTGGGAAGATGCGGCGCAGAGTGACTCCGGGATCGGCGGTTACCGAGATGCGGCCGGACGGCTCATGCAGGCGATGTTCCAAATCGGTAAGTCCGGCTCTTCCGAACAGGTTGCTGCGGCGACCGAGATTCTCAACGACGCGCGGAAGAAGCTCTACGCCATCTTGGCCGAGGACTAGGCTCCGGCATCCGACCCACGCGTTAACGCACGACACACGGAGGATGAATGAAGGCATCGCAACTCCGCGCACGTTACTGGCGCATCGTGTTCTTCTTTGGCCGAGTGACTCTCGGCTTCATCTTCTGGGAGATCTTCCTGCGTCGCATCGGGATGGTCGGCTGGGCCGCTCGCACCCGCTCGGAGCGCAACCGCACGACCGCGGTGCGCTTCCGAGCCCTTGCGATCCAGATGGGCGGGCTGATGATCAAGGTGGGCCAGTTTCTCTCGGCGCGCCTGGATGTACTGCCGGCGGAGATCACGAACGAGCTGGCGGGCCTTCAAGACGAGGTACCCGCCGATAGCTTCGAAGCGATTCGTGCCCAGGCCGAAGCCGAGCTTGCGCAGCCCCTTTCCGCGCACTACGAATGGTTCGATGAGACCCCGCTCGCCGCGGCGTCACTCGGGCAGGTGCATCGAGCATGCTTGCGCGATGCCGACGCTGCCGAGCAGGGGTTCAGCGAGGTGGTGGTCAAGGTCCAGCGGCCCCACATCGAGCAGGTGGTCGAGGTGGATTTGGCCGCGCTGCGTCGAGTAGGTGGCTGGCTGCAGCGATACAAGCCGGTCAGCGACCGAGCGGATGTGAACGCACTCGTCGAGGAGTTCGCTCTCACGACGCGCGAGGAGATCGATTATCTGGCCGAAGGCAGCAACGCCGAGCGGTTCGGCGCCAACTTCAGCGACAGCCCGCATGTCCACGTTCCCAAGGTTGTCTGGAACCTCAGTACGCGCCGCGTGCTGACGCTCGAAGATGTCGCCGCAATCAAGCTCGGCGACTACGACGGCATCACCGCCGCCGGAATCGACCGGTCCAAGGTCGCACAGGTGCTGCTCGATACCTACAGCCAACAGATCTTCGAGGACGGCTTCTTCCATGCCGATCCACATCCCGGCAACCTGTTCGTCACTCCTCTCGAGGGCACCGACGAGGACGGCAACCGCAACTGGAAGCTCACCTTCATCGATTTCGGCATGGTGGGCCGAGTGCCCGAGAACCTGCGCGCGGGACTGAGAGAAGTCGTCATCGCGGTGGGGACACAAGATGGCGCGCGGCTGGTACAGAGCTTCAAGACCCTCGACGTACTGCTGCCCTCGGCCGACCTCAAGCTGATCGAGATGGCTAGCATGCAAGTGTTCGACCGCTTCGGCGGGATGAGCATGAGCGATCTGCGCGGTATCGACCACGACGAGATGATGAGCTTCGGCCTGCAATTTCGCGAGCTGCTTCTGAACCTCCCCTTCCAGCTGCCGGAGAACCTGCTTCTGCTAGGTCGCTCTGTCGCGATTCTGTCCGGCATGTGCACCGGTCTCGACCCGGAGTTCAACCTGTGGACGTCCATCGCGCCCTACGCGTCCAAACTGGTGTCTGATGAGGAAACGTCGACGTTCCAGACGATTCTCGCCGAGGCGACGAAGATCTTTCAGGTGGCGGTGGGTCTCCCGGCTCGCACCGACCGCGTTTTGACGCTGATGGAGCGCGGCGAGCTCAACGTGCAGACGCCGCTTCTCAACATGCAGGTCCGGCGAGTGACGCGCTCGATCAACCGGATGACCGGCGGTCTCGTCTTCGCCGCGCTGCTCGTGGCTGGAGCAATCGTCCGCGGTACGGACCCCGAACTTGGGAGGCTGCTGATGGGCGCCTCGGCTCTGCCGTTGATCTGGGTGGTCTTCGGCGGCAGAGGCGGACATCCGGGGCGGTGACCGACGGTGTCTGCGGGGCGACTAGTCGGCAGGGAGTTGCGTGCGGAGGAAGTCGTAGGCGTTGGCGAATGCGAACTTGTCCGCCAGGTCTCGGCCATAGCTGATTTCAACGGCATCGACCAACTCCACGAGCGCGCCCGGGTCACCTAACTCGCCCATCGCCGCGACTCCCCAATCGCTGCCGATGGAGACGGCATTCTCGCCGGCCAATGAGGCAATCCTGTCGAAATGCCGCAGGGCTTCATCGACCGATCCCCGGCCCAAGAAGTCCGGATCGAATGCAAGGCCCACCAGTCCCCCATGATCACCGAGGGCACTCAGCTGCTCGTCGGACAGACCTCGCGGGTGCTCCCCTATCGCTCGGCAGAACGAATGCGTCACAAGCAACGGAGGTGCATACCGATCGAGTACCTCGAAGAACCCCGCGTCGTTGATGTGTGCAAGGTCGAGAAGAATCGGGCTCTGCTCAAGCGTCTCGACCAAGCGCCGCCCGGCTGGCTTGAGCGGCGCGGCTCCATCGTCGTAACAGCTGAACCCGTAGTCGGTCTCGAAGTTCCAAGTCAGCGCTACGCTGCGCAGTGAGTGGTCGGTCCACAACGAATGCAGCTCATCGGGTCCGACGCCTGGGAGCGTGAAGCCCTCCGAGTGCGGAAGCACGCCCGTTCGCGGGTCAGCTGAGTCCAAGTCCCGCACGGTCGTGACAAGGCGCAGCGATGAGCTGTACGACTCCACCAGATCGTGGTGCGCCTGAAGCTCTCCAACGAGACTGCTCTCCGGATTGCGCGGATACAGTGATGACCACACCGCGGCAGCACGAGAAGAGCCGGTCAGATAGCTCAGTCCGTAGACCGGGAATCCGCCCTCCATCTGCAAGACGCCGGACAGCATGTCTTGGTGCAGGTCGATGAATCCGGTCTTACGAAGCTTGCTGTGAGTTGGCATCGATGTGCGACCGCGCAGTCTCTCGTCCTTGAATCCGGCTCAGTGCCGCATCGAGTGTAGCTGGGCCTGTGGGCCGGGTGATAGGCGACAGGATTCCCAGGCGATGCCCAGAATGCCGTCGAAGCATTTCGTCCTAGACATCCTAGCGAAAAGGGTTCCAGCTTCTGACGTACTAGCACTTCGCATCACGCCAAGGCTCGGACGATCGGCCTCCCGTCCTTATCGCGCCGCCCCACGGTCGCCGCTCCGTGCCGGAGTCTAGCCGCAGAGGGTCGCCGCTGCGGGGGCCATCCGCTGGCGGCGGGGCAGTGCCTGCTCCTTCGCCAACTCCAACTCCAGCACGACAACCGTACCTTTGTCACTGGTGGCCAGAAGGACACGGTCGCATATCTCGAGCATGATCGTGAAACCCATGCCCATCGTCTTCGTAGTGGAGAAGCCTTGAATCAAGGTCGCCTTAGGCAGAAGGTGGAAGTCGATGCCTGGGCCGAAATCGCGGACGACAACCTGAACGCATTCAGCTGTTCGGCAAACGCGGTACTCAGCGCGTCGGCCGTGTTTCAGCGCGTTCGTCAGCGCCTCGGTCACCGCAAGCACGAAGCAGTCTCTATCGGGGAGATCGAAGACCTCGGGAGCACACGCGACCGCACGCCTCGCCGTCGCGAGCCCCATAGGATCACTCAGCTCATGAAGCTGAAGGACCTCTTCCCCGAGCGAGTCACTGAGTTCGTCCTCGGTCATCAGAACGAGCCTGCCGCCCGTCACTACGTCAAGGACATCGACGTATCCCTGCCTGACCGCCCGCTGGTTGACGATCAGCTGTTCTCTCTGCGATTCGAGGTGACGATCCTCAGACAAACGCTGGCGGGCGAGATACCGTTCCGTCACGAGAAACAGGATGGTCGCCGTGACGACGACGAACAGCGCGCCCTTGATAGAGCTGGCAAGTACGATGTCATCGGGTCGAAGCGATCCGGACAGCAGCGCACGGTCGGACAAGAATATCCAAAGCACCGAGATCAGCGCGTAAGCGCTCGAAATAGCTAGCGCCACAACGACCGGTCGGTCTCTCTGTTCTCCGTACAGGAGTTCCATGCTGTTCCAACTCAGGTTCTTCGAACGCATGACACTAAGACCACCTTTGACAATGTCGTTAAACGGGCTCAGGGCCGAGACTCAGGGCTGAGATGTGCTAGGAGCGAGCCTCAGCAAGAGGCTTCCACACCGAATCTACGCGCTGCGACGTCCGTGATCGGACGGAACGCGAACCAAACGTGCGGAATAGTCACCGGTCTGATTAACGACGCTGAGAACCCACAGCGCAACGAGGATGTCGATGGCGGTCAAAACCATTGTTACCCGCCTCCAAAGGGCGAATGCATGTTCGATTCCATACTATGTATATGCCCCAACCGTAACGAGGGGCACGGAATCACCCAGACCGGCGGGAAAAGAACTCCCTCACGACGGCAGGAGCTGGTCGGCCACCCCGAATCCGCCCCCACGCGCGGGCAGTAGCCTCAGGCAAGTCGCACGGCAAGCAGCGCTAGATCATCGAGCAACCGGCCTCCCGAGAAGTCGGTGACCGCGCGAACGACCGCCTGACAAGCCGCTGCGGGAGAGTCGCTCCCGCTAATCACCTCGGCTAGACGCTCCTCCCCGAAGAACTCGCTGCCTCTGCGCGCCTCGATTGCGCCGTCGGTGTAGAGGAAGAGATAGTCGCTACCGCCGATCAGATCATCGTCCTGGACGAATTCCAGGCCGGACAACACCCCGACAAGAGGAGAGCCCGTGACCAAGGCCGTGATCTCGCCGTCTGAACGGCGAATGAATGCCGGCGGGTGCCCTGCGCTGCAGTAGGTGAATGAGCCCGATTCGGTATCCATGACCGCGAGAAACACCGTGACGAAGATGTTCGCCTCAGTCAGCGCAACCAGCAGCTCGTTGACGTTGCGGATAGCCTCGGCCGGTTCATGGCCCTCGTACGCGTAGGCTCGCAGTGAGTTCTTAACCATCATCGTGAGCCGAGCGGCCTCGAGGGCCTTCCCCGACACATCCCCCATGACAATGCAGACTCTGTTCCCGGGAATCGGGATAATGTCGTAGAAGTCGCCCCCGACTTCAGCGATGTCGGAAGCAGAGGTGTAGTCGACGCTGAACTCGACACCCGGCACCACCATTGGAACCTCTAGCAGCGCCTTTTGTAGTGCGCTCGCGACCTCTTGTTCACTCTGGAACTCGGCCGCGGATGCAAAGGCGCGACTGACTGCGAAGCACACCTCGGCGACGAAGTTCTTTTCCGCGAGCGTGAAGCGGCTCCGGGGTTCGAGGTAGTGAAACGTGAGGTCGCCGACCAACTCGCTGTTCACGACAATGGCGGCATCGATCAGCGCGCCGACGCCGTAGCGCCGTGCCAGCGCGTGATTGACTCGCTCGTCGGTCTCCGCATTCGCTACGGCGACGACCTTCTGGGTGCGCACCGCCTCTCTCGAATACCAGACCTCCTCGTCGGTGAAGGCCCTTCCGATGAGCTCCTTCAGGTGGCCGTAGGTACGTTGTACGACCCACCGGTCATTTCGTAGCGCGTAGATCACCGCTGAGTCAGCCGATATCGCTTGGGCCGTCTTCTTGAGGACCTGTTCGAGGACGTCCTCTGTTCGCAGAGTGGACGCCACCACCGACTCGATCTCAATCAGGGCATCCGCCAACCGCTGCTGCTCGCGCTCCTCGGTGACATCCTGGAAGATGATCATTCCGCCCACGAGAGCGCCGTCGTTGTCTCGAATGGGGGCGCCCCCGATTACGACAGTGGCGCAGCTGCCGTCATTGCGCTCGATGTCCACGGTCTCTTTGAGCGACGTTTCGCCCTGAGTGACCGCGCGTGCGAGCGGCCAGTCCTCGGCGTTCAGGGCCTCGCCGGTACCAGGCCACCGTCCCTTGTATTGCCCGTACTCGCTCACGTTCCCGGCCATCGGCGCGGTCTCCCCCCAAATCTCCTTCGCCGCCGCGTTCATCAGCAGGAATTTGCCTTCGGCGTCGGCGAAGATGATTCCGAGAGGTATCGACTCGATGAGTCTGGCGATCTCGGGAGATAGCGTGAGCGACGCTCGCGTGGTTCCTCCCGCTGCCGTCTCCACAAGACGCCCCCTCTGTCGACACAGTAGGACGTATATCTTCCCTCTCGGATACGGCGATGAGACGCTGGTTTGGCGGGCGAGGCGTCGATTCTCTCCGAGTCGCTAGTGCGTGAGTTCGCCGGCGAGATCCGCTTGCATCTCTTTCGCGACGGTGGGCGCGTCGAACCCCTGCCCGAGCAGGACAGCAAGCTTGGTGAGAGCGGCTTCCGAAGTCATGTCAAAGCCCGGGACGGCGCCTGCGCGCATCAGTGCCGAGCCAGTCGCGTATGCACCGGGCTGCACGGAACCGTGCACGCACTGAGTGACGATGACCACGACGATGCCCTGAGATGTTGCGGCTTCCACGGCAGCAAGGAACTCGCGATCGCCGGAAGGCCCGTTACCCGCTCCATAGGCCTCGATGACCAAGCCTCGCAGCGGCGGTCGGCACAGGTTGGCGAGGATTGATGCCGAGAACCCCGGGAACAGCCGCACTGCGGCGACGGAAGCCAACTCACAGGCGGTCAGCCTCGGCTCGCCCTGCGGCATCCGCACGAGCGAGCGGTTCACCGCTATCTCGACACCGAGCGTTGCGAGACGTGCACAGCTCGGTGAATCGAACGCATGAAGCCCGGATGCGTCGACCTTCGTGGACCGATTCCCCCGCAGGAGCATTTCTCCGAAGAGCAGGCTGACCTCAGGAATGTCGGGTCGAGCGGCGACTTGAAGCGCTCCGATCAGGTTCTGGCGGCCGTCACTGCGAGTGCGAGCGATGGGAATCTGCGAACCGGTCACGACGACGGGCTTCCCGAAGTCCGGCAGAAGAAAAGACAGCGCGGACGACGTGTACGCCATCGTGTCCGTCCCGTGCAGCACCACAAAGCCGGCGTACTCCTGATGGCGCTCGAAGAGGATGCCGGCAATCGCGCGCCACGTTTCGGGAGTCGCGTTGGAGGAGTCGATCAGTGGATCCAACTCCATGAGCGCGAACGGAGGCAACTCGCCCTCGGAGCCTGCGGCGATTGCATCGAGGTACGGCGCGAGAGCACCGACTACAGGCGCACTTCCATCCGGGGAGTCGACCATTCCGATGGTTCCGCCGGTGTGCAGCACCAGCACCGTATCGCTCATTCGCATTTGGCTTCCTCTGTTTGCTCCGACCCGCGACCCTACGCCCTGCCGCAGCACTTCTTGTACTTCAGCCCGCTTCCGCACGGACAGGCGTCGTTTCGCCCAACTTGTGTGCGCTCCTCTGCCAAGATGCCCATGATCTCGTCCGCGTTTCGACCCTCACTGATCAGGCTGGCCAGCATGCGCATGTGGCGGTCGGTGTGGGCGAAGAAGTGCTTAAGCCCCGCGCAAAGCCAGTTGAGCCCAGCCTCGCCGTCAGGCGTAATAAGGATGCGGTTCTTCGGGCACTCGCCGTTGCAGGCGAACAAGTAGTCGCACTGCCTGCAGTAGCCGGGGAGCGTCTCGGCCTTCGCCAGACCGAATGCCCGCTGCTGCTCAGAACGAACCAGCTCCCCGACGGACGTCTCGAGAACGTTGCCGAGCAGGTATGGCGGGTCGACGAAGTGGTCGCAGGAGTAGACGTCCCCGTTGTGCTCGAGCGCCACGCCTTCACCGCACGTCGGCCTCAGCACGCACAGCGACGAGTAGCCGCGCAGGTAGGCGGCGAGTACGCCGTCGAAGAACTGCACGAACATCTCCCCGACATCGTTTCGGACCCACTCGTCGAAGATCGCCGAGAGAAACTCCCCGTACGCGAGCGAGGGGACGCTGCGGTCGGTTACCGTGCCCGCGACCTCGTCGCTCGGGCGTCTGTCGACTTCGACGATCGGGATGAACTGAAGGTAGCGAGCGCCGAGCTCGTCTCGGAAGTACCGGTAGACGTCGAGGGGTCGACCGGCGTTTGCCGCGTTGATGGTGCAGAGCACATTGAACTCCGCACCGTGCTTCTGAAGCAGACGCGCCGCAGCTTCGACTCGATCGAAGACCGATCGGCCGGCGCCGTCGTGCCGATAGGCGTCGTGGAGCTCGCGCGGTCCGTCGATGCTCAATCCGACCAAGATGTTGTTCTCTGCGAGAAAGGTGGCCCATTCGTCATCGAGCAGGGTGCCATTTGTCTGAAGCGTGCGTTCCACCTGCCAGCCGTCGGGCAGGGACTCGCGCTCTACTGCGAGCGCGCGCCGAAAGAAGTCGAGGCCCATGAGCGTCGGCTCGCCGCCCTGCCATGCGAGGGTGACAAAGGGTACCTGCTGCGCCTCGATCGTCTGGCGGACGAACGCCTCGGCGACCTCGTCTGTCATCCGAAAGCTACTGCCCGGGTAGAGATCGGACTTCTGCAAGAAGAAGCAGTAGTCGCAGCGAAGGTTGCAGCGGGCCCCCGTGGGTTTCGCCATGACGTGGAACGCTTGCGGCTCTGAGCTGTTCATGAATCCATCGTACGCGATGTTGTGCTCGGCAATGCGGCTTTAAGCCTGTCGCAGACCCGCGTTGGGAATACTACCCAAGGGAGTGGAAACTGACGGAAGGGGTTCTCGAATGCCGAATGGTAAGCCAAACATCCTTGTGCTTTGGGGAGATGACATCGGCTACTGGAACATCAGTCACAACAACCACGGCATGATGGGCTACTCGACTCCCAACATCGATCGGCTGGCCAAGGAAGGTGTGAGTTTCACGGACTACTACGGCCAGCAGAGCTGCACCGCCGGCCGAGCTGCGTTCATCACCGGGCAGAACCCCCTGCGGACGGGCATGACGAAAGTCGGGCTTCCCGGCGCTAACTTCGGACTTCAGCCGGAGGACCCGACGATCGCTGAACTCCTGAAGCCCCTCGGCTACGCAACCGCGCAGTTCGGCAAGAACCACCTCGGCGACCTCGACGAGCATCTGCCCACGAGCCACGGGTTCGACGAGTTCTTCGGCAACCTCTACCACCTGAATGCCGAGGAGGAGCCGGAGCTGCGCGACTACCCGAAGGATCCGACGTTCAAGGAGCGCTTCGGCCCGCGCGGCGTCCTGCATTGTTGGGCGATGCCCGACGGCACTCAGAAGATCGAGGACACCGGTCCGCTCACCAGGAAGCGCATGGAGACCATCGATGACGAGATCACTGCGCGCACGCTTGAGTATCTGGAGGAGAAGACCGCCGGGGACCAGCCGTTCTTCCTGTGGTGGAACGCAACTCGCATGCACTTCCGTACACACGTGAAGGACGAGCACCGGGGAATCAGTGGACAAGACGAGTACGCCGATGGCATGGTCGAGCATGACCGACACGTGGGCATGATTCTGGACAAGCTCGACGAGCTCGGTATCGCCGACGACACGATCGTCATGTACTCCACTGACAACGGCCCGCACAACAACTCGTGGCCAGATGCCGCCATCACGCCGTTTCGCTCTGAGAAGAACACGAACTGGGAGGGCGCGTATCGCGTTCCCTGTTTCATGCGGTGGCCGGGGCACTACCCCGCTGGTGTCACCCTCAACGGAATCGCGGCGCACCAAGACATGGCGACCACGTTTCTCGCCGCCGCTGGTGAGCCCGACATCGCGGCCAAGTGCCGTGACGGCTACGAGTCGATGGGCAAGACATTCAAAGTCGCGCTCGATGGTAAGGACATGAACGCCTACTTCTCCGGGCAAGACGAGGAGAGTCCTCGCGATCGCTTCTTCTACGTAAACGACGACGCCGAGCTGGTGGCGTTGCGTGTCGGCGACTGGAAGTTCGTCTTCAAAGAGCAGCGCGCCCAGACGCTGGCGTTGTGGGCCGAGCCGTTCATCGATCTACGGCTCCCCCGTATCTTCAACCTGCGAAGGGATCCTTTCGAGCGCTCGCTCGACAACTCCAACACCTACTGGGACTGGATGATCGACCACGCGTACATGGTCGTGTGGGCTCAGGCTGTAGTCGCCGAGGCGGTCCAAGACTTGGTCGAGTTCCCACCGCGTCAGAAGCCGGCGAGCTTCAACCTGGACGGCATCCTCGAGAAGCTGCAGCAGTCGCACGGATCCGCGTAGCCCGCTGAACGATGCCTCGGGGACCTAGGCGGACGAGCCCTCGGCGAAGACCTTGAACGCTTGCATCGACCGCACCGTAGCGGGCTCAAGGGAAGCAGACTGGCGACGCACGGCCAGCCCGGCGCGGTGGAACGTCACGGTCGATTCGATGATCCAGCGAGTCTCTGTCTGCCCCTCCACGAATCGATGCAGCTGGTGCTCGACC